>JAYVXQ010000489.1:0-10562 GCA_043785025.1 Acetobacteraceae bacterium | reverse complement strand
AACGGATCGTTGTGATGGGTGGGCAGCGCGCGCAAAGCGAACAAATGACGGGGCGAGATGGGGAGCGGGTCGAGGCCGCCCGACAGCGCGGCGCGGTTGGTGAGTTCGACATCGATATGGAGTTTACCAAGGCGTGCCTTGATGGCGATTTCCCAGAGCGACACGATGCTGAAGACCACGTGATTGACGGGGTCAGCGATCAGGTGCCTCGCGCGCGGTCCGATTGGGGGGAATCCTCGAGCCACCAGATCAGGGCATGGGTATCAAGGAGGCGCTTCGGCAACGAGGCGCTCGTGGATGGTATCGATCATGTACTGGGCTGTTTCATCGAAATCGGGCCCCATCCAGATTTTGCCTTTGAGCGCGCCGGGGACGCGGCGAGGACGGACCGAGGCGGGCGGGGGGCGAAGTTCCGCGATCACCTTGTCGTGGGAGGTGATGTGGATCGACGCGCCGCCCTGAACCTGGCGCATATCATTGGCCAGATTTTCGCGAAGCTCGCGGAGGCCGATCTGGATGGTTG
Organism: Acetobacteraceae bacterium; assembly: GCA_043785025.1. GTDB lineage: Bacteria > Pseudomonadota > Alphaproteobacteria > Acetobacterales > Acetobacteraceae > Rhodopila. The sequence goes on along the minus strand of JAYVXQ010000489.1, from coordinate 10,039 downwards.
TATCGCTGGTGGACTTGATGGGAGCCCGAGTGGATGGCGTACGGTGATTGTGTACGTATTTTTGGGGCGTTTGTCACGATATTCAGGCGGCGGCGCGTTGCTCCAACTGTCGCGGCCGGACGAGCGTCACCTGGCGGACACCGACGATTTGATGAAGGTTGCCTTCGACCAAATGGATTTCGGCTTCGGGCATGGCTTCCACGGCGATCTCGATATGGATCGTGTCGCCGGCGCGGTGGGACCACATGCGGTCGGGGGTGAGGTCGCGTTTGGCGAAGGGTTGCAGGACGCGCGGCAGCAGACCGGCGGACGCGTCGGCTTCGAGCAGAAAGCGGACATGGACGAACATGGGACGGAAACTCCGGATCACGATGAGAAAAAGCGGGATGACCCCGGCTGCTCAGGCAGCCGGGCGGCTAATTCGCGTGATGCGGTTGTGGACGTTCATTTGTCCCTCATAGCGGGGTTAGGGATGTTTGTCGAGGGGGACGTCGCGCGGCTGGCACACAGGCCTGACCGGTCAGCTGGTGGCGCGGCCGCCGGACAGGTCGAAGACGGCGCCGGTGGAAAACCGGCAGTCGGGGCCGCACAGGAAGGCGACCATGGCGGCGACCTCCTCGGGTTCGGCGAAACGGCCGAGTGGAATGCGGGAAAGGAGGTCGGCGCGGCGTTCGCTGGTGATCGATTGTTCCATCGCGGTGCGCACGACGGTGGGGGTGATCGCATTGACCAGGATGCCGTGTTCGGCGAGTTCCTTACTCAGGGTTTTGGTGAGGGCGATGAGGCCGGCCTTGGCGGCGCCATAGGGGCCGGACAGCGCGGTGCCCTCTTTCGCCTGCACGGACGACATCAGAACGATCCGGCCGCGATCCGGTCCGGCGTTCGCGAGCATGAGCGGGACGACGGCGCGCAAGGTGAGAAACGCCGAGGTCAGGTTCGTTTCGATAACGCGGCGAATTTCGGCGGGGTCGAGTTCCCAGATCCGCGCCACAGGACCGAGAATGCCGGCGTTGACGATCAGCGCGCCGATGGGGCCGATCGCGGCGGTGCGAGAGGCGGCCCAGGCGAGACTGGTTTCATTGGTAACATCGACGGTGAGCGACAGGCTCGCGCTGTCGTTCGGCAGCAAATCCCAGGAGATCGGGCGGAAACCGCCGGCGGCGAGGCGGGTCAGGACGGCGCGGCCAATGCCGCCCGCGCCACCGGTGACGATTGCCCCCACACCGCCAGCGGTGATTGCCTCCACACCGCCAGCGGTGATTACCCCCGCGTTATCGTTGGTGTTCATTTCGGCAGCAGATCGTCGGTCCAGAACGCGGTGGGCGGCAGATCGGACTTCAGGTCTTGATACTCTTTCATCAGCGTCAGCGTGGAGTCCCAATCGGCCGCCGCCATCCAGCCGATTTTCTGGGCTGGTCCCGCGGGTGAGCGCAGCAGGGTCAGTCCGGCCTTCAATTGCTCCAGCGCCAAGGCCTGATCCATGTCGGGCTTGATTTTCACGCCGGCGGCGATGGCGGCGGCGGGGTCGGCCTCGGCCATTTCAAAGGCCTGGCGGGTCGCGGTGATGAAGCGGCGCACCATGTCGGGATTTTTGGCGATCGTGTCCTGGCTGGCGTGGATCGCGAGGCCGATCGTGTTCACGCCGAGGTCGGCGTAAGGCAGGGTCACGACTTTCAGACCGCGCCGCGGCAGGATCAGCGCCTGATTTTCCAGCCCGCCCAACATGCCCACGGTACGATTTTCCAGCGTGGCGACCAGTTTGGCGGCGCCATCGACGCGCACGAATGTCACGGCATCCGAGGGCAGCTTCGCCTTGGCGAGGATCGCCGGGAAGATCGCCAGTCCCGCCTCGCCCGTGGTCGCGGCCAGGGTTTTGCCCGCCAGACCGGTGATGCCGGTGACGCCGCTGTCTTCCCGCACGATGATCGCGAAGGGGCTGCGGTTCATGATGCCCATGACCGCTTTGACCGGCGCGCCTTTGGTCACGCCGCCGATGATCGAGGATCCGTCCGATAAACCAAACGTATCGGACCCCGCCGCGACGGTCTGCACGGCGCGGCCGGAGCCCTGGCCCTCGCCAATCACGAGGTCGATGCCCTGGACTTTATAAAGGCCTTTTTCGACACCCAGAAAGAAGGGGGTGTGGAAGCCGTAGATGAGCCAGTTGAGGCGGAGCGAGGCTTTATCCTCGGCCCGCGCGGTGGCGATATTGAGGCCGGAGCCGGGGGACATGCCAAAACCGATCGTGAAGGTGAAACCGAGGGTGAACACGGCGATGAGGCGGGCCGCTGATCGTTTCATGGGCGTCTCCTGTTTCTGGGGGTCAGAGACCCGTTTTGATCGTTGCGGTCACAGACAAATTTTGGTTGTTTGGGTCACAGTCCCGGGGCCTCTCCGGTCGCACGGCGGCGGGACACGTGCCAGGGCACGGTATATGCCTCGACCAGTTCCACCAGTCCATACAACGCGAGGCCCATCGCGGACAGCACGACGATGGCGGCGAAGCTCATGGGGGTGTCGAGGTTGCCGTTATACTCCATCAACAAATAGCCAAGTCCCCTGTCGGAGGCGACGAACTCCGCGACCACGGCGGCGGTGGCGGCCAACGCGGCGGCGACCTTGAAGCCGCCGAACAGAGCGGGCAAAGCGTGCGGCAGTTGCACCATGCGGAAGATGCGCAGGCGGCCCGCGCCGGTGGAGCGGGCGAGTTCCAGGATCTCCGGCTCGATCGAGCGGAACGCGGTGATGGCGGCGACGACGACGGGGAAGAAGGACAGCAGGAAGACCAGCAGCACCTTGGGGGCGAGGCCGTAGCCGAACCAGATGATGAACAAAGGCGCGACGGCGATTTTCGGCACGATTTGCAAGAATACCAGCAGCGGATAGGCGACGGCCTGGACCTTGCGGCTGAAGGCGATGCCGAGGGCGATCAGCACGCCGAGGATCACGGCCGCGGCGAAGCCCAACAGCATGGGCCGCGCGGTGAATGAGGCCGCGTCCAACAGCCCGCGCCATTTCGCCGCGCCATCCACGACGATGCGGCTGGGTGTTGGTAGAATGTAGACGGGCACGTGAAAAAATCGCACCGCGGCTTCCCAGGCGAGCAGAAACACGGCGATGCCGCTGATGGCGCGGAGGAATGCGGCCGCCCGCCCGGTTTTCCCCCGCGAATCGCTCATGGGGATCGTTCGCCTCCGATATTGACCCGATGCGGCCGGTGTGGTTAACGTTCGGCTTCTCTAATGGAACAGTGTTCCGATAGCATGCGCGTTGTCAAGACCTTGCTCAACCGGTGCGTGGACGTCGTGGACCTGCTGGCGGCGCGTCCCGGTCCATCGCGGCTGTCGGATATCGCGGGCGCTCTGGGCTTGCCGAAAAGCGCGGCGCACCGGCTGCTGCGCGAGTTATGCGTGCTGGGGTGGATCGAGCAGGACAGGGCGGATGGGCCGTACCGGTTGACCCTGCGCTTTGGGCTGTTGGGGCAGCGGGTCATGCTGGCGACGGGGTTGCTGGATTTGACGCGGCCGCTGTTGGAACGGCTGGCGGCGGAGACGCGGGAACTGGCGCGGCTGACGATAGTCACGGATGCGGGTGTCACGGGTTCGGGTGTGACGGGTTTGGGGCTCGCGTGGTTGAGCTCGGCGCAGGGGGCGCCGCCGGGGTTGATGTATCAGCCCGCCATGGATGGGCCGGTGGTGCTGCACGCGACGGCGAACGGCAAGGCGTGGCTGGCCGCGATGCCCGACGATCAGGCGTTGGATCTCGCGCGGCGCGGCGGGTTGGGGCAAGCGATGCCGACGGCGCGCACGATGACGGAGGAGACCGCGCTGCTCGCGGACCTCGCCAGGGTACGCGCGCGCGGTTATGCGGTGGCGGAGCAGGAGGCGGAGTTGGGCGTGACCGCCGTCGCTGTCGCCCTGCCGGATCGGCGCATGGGCACGGTGTCGGTGGCGGGCCCGAGTGCGCGGCTGGCGAAAGAACGTTTTGACGCGTTGGCGGCGGCGTTGACATCGGCCGCCGCGGGTCTGGCGATGGTCTGGCCGGCGCATGCGCGCGGGCCGGCGGTCGTCGCGGCGGCCACCGCGGCGGGAAAGGGTCCAGGATCATGAAAATCGCGTTGCGTCAGGCGGAGAAGACATTTGGGCCAATGCGGGCGCTGGATAAGGTCGATCTGGCGGTCGAGGACGGGGAGTTCATCGCAATCGTCGGCCCCTCCGGGTGCGGGAAGTCCACGTTGATGCGGCTGGTGGCGGGGTTGCTGCCCGCCAGCGGGGGGATCGTCGAGGTCGGGGGCGTGGCGATTTCACGGCCGGTGACCGAATTGGGCATCGTGTTTCAGCAACCGATCCTGCTGGATTGGCGGACCGCCCTCGGCAATGTGCTGTTTCAGGTGGAGATGCGGGGGGAGCGGGCGGGCCCGTGGCGCGAGCGGGCGCGGACTTTGTTAGGCCAGATGGGGCTGGCGGACTTCGCCGATGCGTATCCGCATCAACTCTCGGGTGGGATGCGTCAGCGAGTGGCGATCGCGCGGGCGTTGCTGCACGATCCCGGTTTATTGCTCATGGATGAGCCGTTCGGGGCGCTGGATGCGTTGACGCGCGAGCAGATGCGGATCGATCTGGAAACGGTGTGGTTGCGGCGGCGGATGACCGTGCTGTTCGTCACCCATAGCGTCGATGAGGCGGTGCTGCTGGCGGATCGCGTTGTCGTCATGTCGCCCAGACCGGGGCGGATCGAGCGGGTTTTGGCGGTGGATATTCCGCGCCCGCGCGGGCTGGCGGGCCGCCGGCATCCGGAATTCGCCCGTCTTGAGGATGAAATCACGCGGATCTTTCTGGATCGCGGCGTGTTGTCGGGGGGCGCGCATTGACCGACAAAGAGCCCAGTTGATGTGACCACCGGGAGGGATGACGATGCCGGAACCGGGCCAGTTGGCGGCGAAGGACGGGCTTCCCGCGCTCGATCATCATTGGGCGATGTCGATGGTGTTCACCGCCTTGCTGGTGGGGCTGGTCGCGGCGGCGATCGGGGCGGGTTGGGCTTTGACGGCGGGGATCGTGGGCCTGTCGGTTGTCGGGTTCGGGTTCTTCTATGTGATGTTTCCGGGCGGGGCGCATTTCGGCCTGACGGTGGCGAATTTCCTGGCGATGTACGCGTGTTTGTTCGAGTTTTTTCAGGCGGCGAATTTCGCTGACGCGCCGCCGCCGGTCGCGCTGCTGGCGCGCGCGCTGCCGGTTCTGGGGTTTTTGGGCGGCTGTGTGGCGAACCGGCGCGACGTGTTGGGGTTGATCCAGGCGCGGCGGGTGCGCGATCTGGATATGGATCATTTGCCGCGGCTGATGCGCTGGTTCGGCGCGGTGATGGTGGTCGGCGCGGCGGGATTCGCGGTGCCGGGCCTCGCGATGACTCCGGCGGGCTCGGGCATCGCGCTGGTGGGCGCGATGGGCCTGGTCGGCGTGTTCGTGGCGGTCGCGGTGCGCGACGTCGTGACGGTGATGGTCGATGTGTCGCTGGTGTTCGCCGCCGTGGCCGCGCGGCTCGATCGTCTGGTGATGCCGATGCTGGCGTTCACGACGTTTTACGCGCTGCTGGTCGTGGTGTTTTCCTGTCTGTACCGGATCGCCGACCTGACCACGCCGCTGCCGCAATTTCAGATGCATGGCGCCCCCGCCCGGATCGGTTTCGTGGACGCGCTGTATTACAGCGTCTCGACGATCACCACGCTGGGGTTTGGCGATATCTCCCCCGTTTCGCCGCTGGTGCGGGCGTTGACGGGGTTGGAGGTGGTGTGCGGCATTTTGATGTTGCTGTTCGGGTTCAGCGAGGTCATGCGCGGCAGTGGGCCGGAGGACGATTGATGCCAGTCCAGTGAATTTAGCGTGAACGTCTGGCGGAGGGTTGGCGCCGCGTGGCGACGGTACTGGTCCGGGCCCGTGATAAATCGGAAAGATACAGTTAAAATCTATAAAGTTAACAATTCGTAAACGACAGAAACCAGTTGCGGGTGTCTGCTCGCGGGTGCATTCTCCGCGCGTTGCTCAACCACCGGTAGTGGTCGGGCTGGAAGCGGGAATGTGATGAAACAAATAACCCGGACGGGAATCGCTCGGCATGGATGACGCCGGTTTCGCCGTCGGCGGCGCGCGGTATGGGGATCACGCGGGCGTCGAAGATCTGGGCCTGGTTTTTGCTGGCCGGCCGATGCCGAGGACGATGCGGGATCTGTTTACCCTGCTGGCGGAGATCCGTGCGGGTGAGACGCTGGCCGGGTTGATCGGCGAGATGGACGTCTCGGCGTCCGAGGTCGCGGCTTTTTCGCCGCTTCTGGGCTGCGAGGCGCCGCTGGCGGGACGGCTGGACTGTCCCCGCGCGTCGCTGCATCGCGCGCTGCTGTCACCGGCGTTCCGTGAGAAGGCCGTGCCCGCTTTTCTGGCCGCGTTTCCCGAACTGAAGCGGGAGATTTTCGTGCATGTGCCCAAATGCGCGGGCACCGACCTGACCCTGGCGCTGTCGCCGCTGATGCCGGCTCTGGCGATCGATCAGGCCGGATCCGATGAGCAGTTCATCGCCGGCCTGGCCGCGGCGGCATCGGCGGCTCAGGGCCGGGACCGGGTGTTCGTGCATGGGCATTTGGTGCTGGGTGAGTTCCTGGTTGGGCGTACCCGGCGGCCCGCCGACCGGGTGTTTTCGATCTTGCGCGATCCCGTGGCGTTGATGGTGTCGCAGGCCAATTATAAAATTGGCCGGCTGCGTAACGATCCGCGCGGATGTGACGGCGACACGGCGGAGACTCTGGCGCATCTGGGGATGCGGGCGCTGCCCGAGGGGCTGACGGATCGGGACCTCAGGGATCTCGTTATTCGGGTGTTGCTGGATCCCGGCGCCGCGCCGCCCAATCTCGCCTGTTGGCATCTGGGGTTTGGCCTCGGCTCGACCGTCGATGACGCGCTGGGGTTGATCGCGGCGCATGACGTGGAACTGACGACGACGGCGTTTTATGAGCCGTGGCTGCGGCGGCGCTGGGGGATCCCGGTCAGCGCGCGGCATAACCGGTCGGTCCCGCTGCTGACCGGGCACGAGGCGCGGCGCTTGTTTGGCGCGTATCTGGCGGAGGCGACGGCGGAGGATCAAATTCTGTTCGATTTCGTTACATCATCGATCGAAACGGCGGGCGGCGAATCGATTACCGGACGGCGGCTGCCGCGGCTGGCGGGGTCGACGCCGTTGCCGGTATTCGCGCGCGAAATGTCGGCGCGGGCGCGGGATCTGGCGGCGATGGCGCCGTCCAAACCCTTCGTGGTCGAACAGCCACCCTTCGTCGATTTGTATCTGACGCCGCCCATGGTCCCGGTTGAGGGGGAGATGCGGGTGGAGATGCTGCTGGACGAGACATTCGGGATCGGGGGCAGCGGGAACGATTGCCTTCGCTCCGGCTGGTCTGGGTTGGAGGACGGGTTCGTTTGGTCGGACGGCGTGATCAGCGGTCTGCGTTTGCCGGCGAGCCCAAATGTGGGCTCGGTGGCGCTGCGGTTGGTCGGATCGCCGTTCGTGGCGAGCGAGGAAGTGCCGCCGCGCGATATCGTGCTGTCGGTGAATGGCTGGCCGATGGGCGTTGTCGCGCCCTCGGATCTGTCGGTGATCGAGATCGAGATCGGGGCGGAGCAGGCGGGACTGGTGTTGGACGTGACGATCGCGGTGCCTGATGCGAGTCCGGTTCGCGCGGTGAACGGGTTGGATGATCAGCGGCGGTTGGGGTTTTGCCTGCGGCGGGTTCAGGTCGTGCGGTATGTGCGCGTTTAGACGTGTCGTGCGGTATGCGCGCGTTTTGACGTGACGCTGATTTAATCAACTGAATGGTTAACTATATGCTCCGGCGGCGCAACGAACATTCGCCGAGGCGCGAGGGTGGCGGTTTCCGATGATCAGTCATCAGGGCGCGTCCTTCGCCGCCGCGATGGGGTATCGGTCGGACAAAGGTGGCTTTCTGCCCAGGGGTGTCGGTGTTCCCGCGCGATGGGGATCGGATCACGCGTGTATCCGACACGCGGTTTGGTCCCGGCGACGATTTCAGCGCGATCTGGCATTTCTGGGACATGCCGCCGGCGGGTCGCGCGGATTGGATGCCGCGCTTCATGTACCATTAAAATAGTTCCGGGCCGGCCGTGAGACCGGCCCGGATCGTTGTTTACCCGCGATATTCCGGCGTATCCTGCAACAACGGAAACGCGCTATGTTGATGCGGCTGCGACACGATCGGGGCGTCGCGATAGATATAGGATGGGTTGAGTTCGCCCAATGTACGGGCACCCGAAAGCGCCATGGCGATGCCGGTTTCGTGTTCCAGTAATTCGAGCATTTTGTGCACGCCCGCGTCCCCGTCGGCGGCGAGCGCGTAGCAATACATCCGTCCCATGCCGACGGCGTCGGCGCCCAAAGCGATCGCTTTGACGATGTCGGTGCCGCGGCAGAAGCTGCCATCGATCATGACTTTCGCACGGCCGCGCACCGCCGCCATCACCTCGGGCAGCACATCCAGCGAACCGCGTCCGTGATCCAGTTGGCGGCCGCCGTGGTTGGAAATGTAGACACCGTCGACGCCGTGTTCGCAGCACAAAGCGGCGTCCTCGGCGGTGGCGATGCCTTTCAGGATCAGCGGAATTTTGTGATGGTCCTTGAAGTGTTTGACGTTATCCCAGGTGAATCCGGCCTGGTAGGATTGGCCGGTGGCGGCGGCGCGCCAGGGTTTGACGAAGCGGCCGGCGATGTCGCGCTCACGCCGTGAATACGCTGCCGTATCGACCGTGATGGCGAAGGCGTCGTAGCCGTGATCGACGGCGCGTTTCACGACCGCGTCGATCCAGGCGTCATCGCCGCGCACGTAAAGCTGGAAGATTTTCGGACCGGGGGTGGCGGCGGCGATCTCCTCCAGGCCCGGATGGGTGACGGAGCTGCACATAATCGGCACGCCGAAGGCCGAGGCGGCGCGTCCCGCGGTCGCCGCCCCGCCGGGATCGAAGGATTCGAGCGATCCGACCGGGCTCAGGAAAACGGGCAGGCGCCATTTCTTGCCGAACAAGGTCGTTCCGGTATCGATTTTCGTGACGTCGACACAGACACGGGGGCGCAGCGCCAGGCTGTCGATGGCGAGGCGGTTGCGGCGCAGCGTGGTTTCGCTTTCGGTGGCGCCGACCAGATAGCCCCAGACGTGGTCGGAGAGTTTTTTACGGGCGGCGGGAATGAACTCATGCAGGCACTGAAAATCGCCGCCGGGTTCGTGTAGATGTTTGGGTTCGTCCATGGCCGGTCCTCCGTCAGATTTGGCGTGTATTTGGCCCGGAGGCGGTGGCTCGCGCAAGGGTGGAGGAGGGGAGGGCGGGTTTCACCCCGGACCCTACCAGGAGGCAGCGCCTCCTGGCGGGTCTCAGGGCAAAGCCCAGACGCTTACCCCGCGACGGCGCGCAGGCGGCGCACCGGTTGGGCCAGTTCCTCGTAAACGTCCAGATAGTCCTCGGCCATGCGGCGTGCGGTCCAGCGGCGGTCGAAAGTCGCGCGGACCACGGCGCGGTCCAGCGTGTGGAGTTTCTTGGTCGCCGCGACCGCCTGGTCCAGATCCTCGACGATGAAGCCGCTCACGCCCTCGTCGATCACCTCGGGCACCGAGCCGTTGCGGAACGCGATCACCGGGGTGCCGCAGGCCATCGCCTCGATCATCACGAGGCCGAACGGCTCCGGCCAGTCGATCGGGAACAGCAGCGCGCGGGCGCCGGAGAGGAAGGCCGGCTTTTGACTATCGTCGATCTCGCCGATGAACTCGATATTCGGGTTGCCCAGCAGCGGCTTTATCTCGGTTTCAAAATAGACCTTGTCGGCCACGTCGATTTTGGCCGCGATCTTCAGCTTGCCACCGGCCGCCGCGGCGATCTGAATTGCCCGATCCAGTCGCTTTTCGGGGGAAATCCGGCCGAGAAAGGCGAAGTAGCCCTGCTCCACCGGCTGCGGCGTCAACAGATTGGCCGGCATTCCGTGCAGCACGGTGCGC
>JAYVXQ010000488.1:0-3273 GCA_043785025.1 Acetobacteraceae bacterium | reverse complement strand
CCACCCTCGACATCGCCGCCTCCTCTGGGCCACAACGGGTCTCGGAAAAAACCGCGGAGGATCAACGATGCGCGTCGCCATCATCGGCCAACAGGATTTCGGCAAAGCCACGATGGAGGCGTTCCTGAAGCGCGGCGATGAGGTCGCGGCGGTGTTTTGCGCCCCCGAAAAAGGCCGCCCCGATCCATTGCGCGTGGCCGCTCAGGCGCATGGCCTGACGGTGCATCAATTTCCCAAACTCACCGACCCCGAGGCGCTGGAGGCGATGAAAGCCGCCAATGTCCAGATCGGCGTGATGGCGTTCGTAACCCAGTTCGTGCCCCAGGCTTTGTGCGATATTCCCCCCTTTGGCACAATCCAGTTTCATCCCAGCCTGCTGCCCCTGCATCGCGGCGCCTCGTCCATGAGCTGGTCGATCATTCTGGGACGGAAAGAAACCGGGTTTTCGATTTTCCGGCCCACCGACGGGCTGGACGAAGGGCCGGTGATCCTGACCCGCATTGTGCCGATCGAGGACGAGGACACGATGGGCAGCCTGTATTTTGGCAAAATCTTTCCCGCCGGCGTCGCGGGCCTGGTGGAGACCGCCGATCGGGTGGTCGCGGGCCGCGCGCCGGCGCTGGCGCAATACGAACCCTACGCCGGCTATGAAGGCATCATTCGCGACGCCGAATCCCACATCAACTGGGCTTCGCATGTCGACATCACCTACAATCTCATTCGCGGCTGCAATCCGGCGCCTGGGGCCTGGACCACGCATGAGGGGAAGAAACTGTTTCTGTTCGAAGCCTCCAAACGCATCGCGCGCGTGTTCGCCGAGGTGAAGGGCAAAAAAATCGGTCAGGTCGTCGCGCAAAACGGCGCCAGCCTGGTGATCCACGGACAGGGCGGCTTCATCGAGGTGCATCGCGTGCGGTGGGATGGCGGCAAGAAAATCGCCGCGGGCGACGCGGAGTTGCCGGTTGGCTCGCTACTGGGTGGTTGAAGCCCGTCCCCTCGTTGCCGCCAGCCGCGCCGGACTGTAGCGTGCCGTGAAACCCGAACCGGACGCTTCATGCTCGCTCGCGTATTTCTGACCGCCGCGGCTTTGGCCGCGATTTGGGTGGCGCAAGCTCGCGCTCTGACGATCGCCACGCGCGGTGAGGCGACCGAGGCCGCGATCGCCGAGGCCTATGCGCGCCCATTCTCAGCGGCGACCGAGATTTCGATCCGGCAAGAAACCTGGGATGGCGGGCTGGACGCGCTGCGGGCGCATACGCCACCCGCGGGATGGGATCTGGTGCGGATCGATCCGGATGAGCTCGCGACCGGCTGCGCCGAGGGCGTGTTCGAGAAGCTGGATTGGAGCGCGATCGGCGGCAAGGAACACTACCAGCCGATGGCGATCCATGACTGCGGGGTCGGGGCATCAGTGAGCAATCTCGTGCTCGCCTGGGATCGCGACAAATTTCAGGCGGTGCCAACCTGGGCGGATTTCTGGGATGTGGCGAAAATTCCGGGCAAGCGCGGGTTGGGGAAAAACGTGCGCGGAGCGCTGGAATTCGCGTTGATGGCGGATGGGGTGTCGCCGGGCGATGTGTATAAAACACTGAGCGGCGGCGAGGGCGTCGATCGCGCCTTCCGCAAATTGGACCAACTCAAACCCTATATCGTGTGGTGGCAAACGCCGGCCGAGGCGGCGAAAATTTTGGGCTCCGGCGATGTGCTGATGGCGGCGGCGCCGGGACGGGTGGTCGCGCTGGCGAATTTCGGCGAGAAACGAAATTTCGGCGTTCAGTTCGCGGGCAGTCTTTATGAACCCCGGTACTGGGCTGTACTGAAAGGCGCGCCGAATTTACGGGAGGCGATACAGTTTCTTTACTACACCGGAACGCCGGCGATCGAGGCGCGGCTGTTTCGGGTGAACGGGGAAATTGGGCTGGCGAAGGGCGTGAATGACTGGCTGAGCCCGGAACAGCAGGCGCTGTCGCCAACCTTCCCGGCGAACGCCAGCGCGGCGCTGCGAACGGATACGGCGTTCTGGCATGATAATCTGGCCAGGCTGCGGGCGCGGTTTGAGGCGTGGTTGGCGCAGTAGGGGAGAATGGGGCTTTGCCCCAAGCCCCGCCAGGAAACGCTGCTCCCTGGACCCTCGCCAAGGGCGGTAGCCCTTGGATCCCGTTAGTTGGGGTCATTGGTGGGAGGGGGCCAATCGAGACGTTGCAACGTGTCGATTGGCCCCCTCCCACCAATGACCCCAAAAGATGGCGGTCCAGGGACCCGGTCCCTGGCGGAGGTCCCGGAGGCAGCGCCTCCGGGTGGGGCTTGGGGCAAAGCCCCATTCCCCCCTACCGCGCCAGCGCGCGCCACACCCGCTCCGGCGTTGCCGGCATATCGATGCTCGTCACCCCGTCCCCGCTCAGCGCGTTCAGGATCGCGTTAATCAGCGCCGGGGGGCTACCGACCGCGCCCGCCTCGCCCGCGCCTTTCACCCCGAGTTCGTTGGTCACGCACGGAATTTCCACCAGATCCACCTCCACATCCGGCAGATCGTCGGCGCGCGGCAGGGCGTAATCCATGAAACTGCCGGACAAAAGTTGTCCTGACTCCGGATCGAACACGGTGTGTTCCAGCATCGCCTGGCCGATCCCCTGCGCCACCCCGCCCGCGACCTGGCCGCGCACGATCAGCGGATTGATCGTCTTGCCGAAATCGTCGCACACGATATAGCGCGCGATGGTGGTCACACCCGTTTCGGGATCGATCTCAACCTCCGCCATGTGGCAGCCATTGGGAAACGTGTGATGATCGATCGCGGCAATCTCGGCGGTGTCGAGCGAGACCCCGCCGGTTTTGCGCTGATGCGCGGCGAGGCTGATGATATCGATCGCCCGATCCGTGCCGGCGATCGTGAAGCTTCCGTCACGGAACACGATATCGGCGACAGCGGCCTCCAGCGCTCCGGCGGCGGCCTGTTTGCCCTTTTCGATGACGGAGGCGGCGGTTTTCACGATCGCCTGACCCTCGGAATACAGGCTGCGGGCGCCACCGGTGCCGCCGCCCATCGGGATCGTGTCGGTGTCGCCCTGGCGGATGCGGATTTTCTCGCCGTCGATGCCAAGCCGGTCGGCGGTGAGTTGCACGTAAGCGGTTTCGTGGCCCTGGCCGGTCGATTGGGTGCCGACATAGACATCCACGAACCCGTCGTCCACGAAACGAATTTCGGCGCGCTCGGTCGGATCGCCCCCGGTGGCTTCCAGATAATACGCGACGCCAATGCCCCGTCGTTTGCCG
>JAYVXQ010000487.1:0-10586 GCA_043785025.1 Acetobacteraceae bacterium | reverse complement strand
TGTGGACCATCTTCTGGAACAACCCCGGCCTGAACGGCCTGATCCTGCTGGTCTTGCTGACCGGCATCGGCTGGAACATCCGCCAGGTCGCCCGCCTGACGCCCGAGGTCGACTGGCTCGACCATTACCGCGCCACCTCCACCCGCATGACCGAAGCGCCGTTATCCTCGGGACCCGCCCGCACCCGCATGGCCGGTCCGCCCATGGCACGCCTGCTCGCCCCCATGGCCCGCATGCTGCACGTCCGCCAGGATGAGAACGAGCCGCGTCGCCTGACCCTGTCCGCCGGCGCCATGCGAAGCCTGCTCGACGGCCTGTCTTCCCGCCTCGACGAAAGCCGCGAACTCTCGCGCTACATGACCGGCCTGCTGATCTTCCTCGGCTTGCTCGGCACCTTCTGGGGCCTGCTGAAAACCATCGGCGCCGTCGCCGACGTGATCGGCGCCATGAGCGTCGGCGGCGGTGGCGACGTCGCGGTGTTGTTCGAGCAATTGAAAGCCGGCCTCGCCAAACCCTTGGCCGGCATGGGCACCGCCTTCTCCGCCAGCCTGTTCGGCCTCGCCGGCGCCTTGATTTTAGGCTTTCTGGACCTCACCGCCGGCCAGGCGCAAAATCGCTTCTTCAACGAGCTGGAGGAATGGCTCGCCGGCCTCACCCGCCTCTCCTCGGGTGCCATGTCCGACGGCGAGGGCTCGATGCCCGTCTACGTCCAGGCCTTGCTGGAACAAACCGGCGAGAACCTGGAAGACCTGCGCCGCGTCCTGATGCGCGGCGAGGAAAGCCGCGCACAGGAACAGCGCACCATGATGACGCTGAACGAGCGCATCAGCACCCTGGCCAACGCGGTCACATCCGGCCAGCAGGTCACCCAGCGTCTCGCCGAAAACAGCACCGGCGGCGATGAGGTGGCGCGGACATATCTGCGCAATATCGAACTCTGTTTGCGCCAGATCGCGACCGAGGCCGAGCACGGCCGCACCGAAACCACCGCCGATCTGCGCAACGATCTGCGCATGCTGACCCGCGCCGTCGCCGCGTTATCGGGAACCCAGGCCGAACCCCGCATGGGCCGCGGCACCGTCACCGACGAGCGGAGATAGACGCGGATGGCCACCCGCTCCCGCCGCGGCACCAGCAACGGGCTGGACGCCTGGCCCGGCTATGTCGACGCGCTGTCGACCTTGCTGATGGTCGTGATGTTCGTGCTGCTGGTCTTCGTCATGGCGCAAGCCTTCGAATCCGTCGTCCTCGCCAAACGCAACGAACAATTATCGTCCACCAACGCGACCTTATCGACGGAACGGGAGCGGAATGCTTCGCTGACCGGCTCCGTCTCCCGCCTCAATCAAACCCTGACCGAGGGCGACGCCGCCCGTGCCGCCTTACTGACCCAGCTGCGCGACCTGAACGCGCAAACCGCCGCGACGATGTCGGAACGCGACAAACTCGCCTCATTATTAAAAGAGTTGGAAATCGCCTCGGCCGCCGCCGCCGCCATGAACCTCGACCTCGGCGGTCGCCTGACCGCCCAAACCAAACGCGCCGACGACGCCTCCCGCGCCGCCGAACTGACCCGGCGCGAGGTCGCCGCCGCCGAGGCGCGGTTGCGAGAGATGCAAGCCCAGATCAAACAACTCGATCAAACCGTCAGCGCCGACAAGGCCACCATCGCCGCGCGCCTGTCCGACCTCGCGAAACTCTCGGAACAAACCGCCGCGCTGACCGCCTTGCGCGATCAATTATCAAAACAGGTTTCCGCCGCCGCCGCCGCTGCGATGACCGAAGTCCAACGCCGCCAGGCCATCGCCGCGCAACTGGAGGAGGAGAAGAAACTCGGCGACACCGCCCGCGCCCGCCTGGCGTTGTTGGCGCAACAGAACGATCAACTGCGCGGACAACTGACCACCACGGAACAGCAGCGCGGCGACGAACAAATCCGCGCCGCCAGCCTGACCTCACAACTGAATTTGGCTCTCGCCGCTCAGGTCGAGGAGCTTCGAAAGTATCGCAGCGACTTCTTCGGAAAATTGCGCGCGGTGCTGGCCGACCGGCCGGGCATCTCCGTCGTCGGCGATCGTTTCGTGTTTCAGAGTGAGGTCCTGTTTCCCGGCGGCAGCGCCGAGATGTCGGCCGCGGGTGCCACGCAAATGGCCGATTTCGCCGCGACGTTCCGAAAAATAAGCGATGAAATTCCCGCTGATGTGAACTGGGTTTTACGAGTCGACGGCCACACCGACGTGACCCCGATCCGCACCGGCCGCTTCGCCTCGAACTGGGAGTTGTCGGCGGCGCGCGCGATTGTCGTGGTGAAATTCCTGGCCACGCAAGGGATCGCGGCGCGGCATCTGGCGGCGACCGGGTTTGGGGAGAACCAGCCGGTCGATCCGGGTGATACGCCGGAGGCTTACGCGAAGAACCGGCGGATCGAAATTCGGTTGACGGATCGGTGATTTCGGGGCTTTGCCCCGAACCCCACCAGGAGGCTTTGCCTCCTGGACCACCACCAAAGAGCGAGGCCCTTTGGAATCTATCCATTTGATCCCGTAATGAAGGAGGGCAGACACGGACGTTGATACGTCATGGATGGCCCTCCTTCATTACGGGATCAAACTAACGGGATCCCAGGGCTATGGAGCCCTGGGATGATCCAGCCCGGGGCTTCACGACTTTGCCGCATTGGCAATCGCTCGCGCGATGATTGCCGCCGAGGCGATGATGCTACAGGCAATCGTTCCTCCGACGATCATAATCACATCCATCGATACACCCCACTTAACGTCGCTGGACGGCATCCGCCCTTCAGCGATCTCGCTTTGCCAGGCGATGTCATAGACGCCGAGCGCGACAACGAACGCGCCGAGACAGAAAGAAATAACCATTGGGATACGCATGTCGGAACCCTTGTCGCTGACAGGCGGACAATGTTCCGCAGGCCAGATGGTTTCAATCTCACGCTCACAATTCACACCTCGCGCAGGCAATTTCCGGTGAACAGCGCGTTAATAAAACATAAATTCCAGAAATATGGAACTGGAAATTCCGGATTAGCCGGTTAATCACCCTCAACAATAAGGATAACTCCAATGGCCAAAGCAGGACGCCCACGTAAAACACCAGCACCGATCGGGGATGTTGGTGAACCGGCCGCGAAACAACGTCCCAATGTCACCCCGGAACTCATCGCGGAAGCGATTGCATCCGACATGCGCTTCGATATCGAAATTGCGTCCCTCGCGGGCCGTAAGGCGGCGGCGAGAAACCGCTTCGTTGAGCAGGGTGTCGACCGCGAATTTCTGAAGGGCCTGAAGCCTCTCGGCCGGAAGACGCCTGCTGAGGCAGCCGCGTACCTTCTTGGCCTCACCAAATATGCCGTCGCCGCGTCGGTGATCAATTTGGCTGACCCTGTATGGACCGCAGGGGCGAAGCAGATTGAAATGTTTGCGCCCGCGACCGGCTCTCGCCCTTGGCGGGAGGTCCCAATGGCCCCTGGGGAGGGCAGCGCCCGCCTGGTGGGCCAGGGCAGCGCGCAGACATCACGTATTATCCCCAAACGCCTTCCGCTTCAGATCCTTCAACCGCTCCTCCCCCTTCGGCGTACGCGGATCGATCGCCAGCACATGCCGCCACGCGTCATACGCCGCCTTCCAATCGTCCCGCCCCTCCGCGATCCGCGTCAACGTCCGCCACGCCGCGAAATGCCGAGGCTCCAGCTTCAAAGTCTCCTGAATATCACGAACGGCACCCGGCAAATCGCCCGACAAATACCGCGCCGTCCCCCGCTGATGCCACGCCTCGGCCAACGTCGGATCCAGCAGCAACGCATCGTTGAAAATCTCAATCGCGTCATCCGGCGCCTTCGCGCCCAACTTGCGTAAGCCCGCACTCATGAGCAACGTCACCGCCGGCGTGCTCGCCTCAACCCAGGACCGGATGATTTTATCCTCCAACCCCGACGCCATCTGCTCGTTCGGCGCGGTCCCCAAAGCGTCCAGCATCTTGTCCAACGTCGCCCGCTTCTCCGCGACCGGCTGCCCGAACGCCAGCATTGGCCACAGCGCCAACGCGACCATCAATCGGCGCATGATACGCCCTCCGGCACCGGCCCACCCGCCATCCAGTCCAACAGAGCCACCGTGTGCACCACAGGCGTCCCATCGCCGGAAAGCTGAGTAATACACCCGATGTTCCCCGCCGCGATCACATCCGGCCGCTTCTTCGCGATATTCGCCAGTTTCCGCGTCCGCAACCGCGCCGCGATCTCCGGCTGCAACAAATTATAAGTGCCCGCCGATCCGCAGCATAAATGCCCCTCCGCCGGCTCGACCACCCGAAATCCCGCTTTCCGCAACAAGGCTTTCGGCTCGTTGATGATTTTCTGCCCATGCTGCAAGCTGCACGCCGCGTGATACGCGACCGTCAGACCCGGAGCCTCCCGCATTGGCTTATACTCAAGCCGCGTCAGCAACTCCGAAATATCCACCACCAGAGCCGACACCCGTTCCGCCTTCTCGCGCAAATCCTCCGGCGACAACCGGAACATGAACCCATAATCCTTCATCGTCGTCCCGCAGCCCGACGCGTTGACCACGATCGCGTCCAACGCGGTCTCCCGGCTCCAGGCCTCGATATTCGCCTGTGCCAGAGCCATCGCCGGATCGTGCTGCCCCATGTGATGGTTCAACGATCCGCAGCACCCCGCGCCCTTGGCCACCACGACCTCGCATCCCATCCGCGTCAACAGCCGGATCGTCGCGGTGTTGATCTCGGGCGCCAACACCTGCTGCGCGCAGCCCGCCAGCAGCGCGACGCGCATCCGCCGCACGCCGGAAGCCGGATAGGTCCGAGGCCCCGACAAAGGATCCGGTCCCGGCACCGAGGCGGGCGCCAAGGTCAGCATCGCCCGCACCCGTTGCGACAGCATCCCGCGGCCGGGAACCCAGCGCGCGAACGGCCGCGCCAGACCCGCCCCCGCCAACGCGAGGCGAAACAACCAGGGACGCGGAATAACCGCCCCCAACACGCCCCGGATCGCCCGCTCCGGCCAGGGACGCGTGTACGTTTCCTCCACATAAGCGCGCGCATGATCGATCAGATGCATGTAATTAACGCCCGACGGACAGGTGCTCATGCACGACAAACAGGACAGGCAACGATCCAAATGGCGAACGACCGCCTCAGTCGCCGGCCGGTTCGTCTCCAGCATGTCCTTGATCAGATAAATCCGGCCGCGCGGACTATCCAGTTCATCGCCCAGAAGCTGAAATGTCGGACAGGTCGCCGTGCACAGCCCGCAATGCACGCAGGACCGCAGCACGTCATTGGCCATCGCGGTTTGCGGATCGGCCAGCTGCGCCTCGGTGAAATTCGTCTGCATCGGTTCAAATCCCCGCGTAAATCCGGCCAGGATTCAAAATCCCGCGCGGGTCCATGGCTTCCTTCACCCGCCGCGTGATCGCCGCCAGAGGGGCCACCTCAGGCGGCACCACATGCATCGCGCTCCGCAACGCGTCCGGCGCCTTCATCAACATCCACGTCCCGCCCGCCGCAGAGGCCGCCGCCTCAACCGCGCGATGCGAGGCCTCATCGGCGGGACCGGACAGCCAGACCAGCCCGCCGCCCCAATCCAGAAACCCATCCATCTCCGGCACCGCTCGCAACACAGCGGGCCCCCGCGACGGGCGCACCGAAACCCGCCACACCGCTTCCCGCACCCGCAACGGCCGCGCATCCCGGATCGCCCGCCATAACGGCCGCGACATCGCGTCGTCCAAGATATCCGCGTCGGCATACCCCAGATCGCGCCGCGACTTCTCCGTCCGATACGCCACCGAGGCCGCGAAATCCTCAATCCGGATCAACGTCCGGGACCGCTCATCCCGGCTTTCCGGCAGCCACGCCGCCCCCGACACGCCAAACGGCGACCCCAGAGCCGCCGACAACACCCCAACCGCTTTCGCCGCATCCAGCCCATGGATCACGATCGTGCCGGTCTGCTCGGGTCCCGGCAGCACCTTCAACGTGACCTCGGTGATCACACCCAAAGTCCCATGACTGCCCGTCAGCAACTTACACAGATCCAGACCCGTGACGTTCTTCAACACCCGCCCGCCGGAGTGAATGACCTCGCCACGGCCAGTGACCGCACGCACCCCCATGACATGATCCCGCGTCGCCCCCCAGGCGATCCGCCGCGGCCCCGACAGATTGGTCGCGACCACCCCACCCAGAGTTTGCGCCCCCTCCGCCGTGCCCAGAAGCGCCGAAAAATCCGGCGGCTCGGCGATCAGATGCTGCCCCTCCGCGGCGACAGCGGCTTCGACCTCACGCAACGGCGTCCCCGCCAAGGCGGAAATAATCAATTCCTTCGGCGCGTAAAGCGTGATGCCCGACAGGCCCATCGCGGAGATCTCACCACCCGCCTGCACCGGCCGCAGCATCCCCGCTTTCGTCCCCGCGCCAACCACCGACAGCGGAGTCCGCGCCTCCGCGATCCGCTCGGCGATCGCCCGCTCCCCCGCCGTCGCGATCATGCCGCCTGCGCGGCGATCAAAGGCTCCGGCTGCAACGGAAACACCTTGCTCGGGTTCAACAGCCAGCCGGGATCGAAGGCCGATTTGATCCGCCGCTGCTGCTCCAGCTCATGCGCGGCGAACTGATACGGCATCAGATCGCGTTTCTCGACACCCACGCCGTGCTCGCCGGTCAAACAGCCGCCGACATCGACGCAGAGTTTCAGAATATCCGCCCCACAATCCTCGGCGGCGTGGAAACTCGCGGGATCGTTGGCGTTGAACATGATCAGCGGATGCAAATTGCCGTCGCCCGCGTGAAAGATATTCGCGACTTTCAACCCATACCCGCTGGAGATTTCCTCGATCCGCCGCAGCACCTCGGGTAATTTACTCGTCGGGATCGTGCCGTCCATGCACAGATAATCCGGACTGATCCGCCCGATCGCGCCGAACGCGCCCTTGCGCCCCTTCCAGATCGCCGCCGATTCCTCGGCCGATTGCGACACCCGCAGACTGATCGGATCGTAACGGTTACAAATCTCCGACAGCCGGCCCAACAGATCGTCCTGCTCAGCCACACTGCCCTCGACCTCGATGATCAGCATCGCCTCCGCGTCCAGCGGATACCCCGCATGGGCGAACGCCTCGCACGCGTGGATCGCCGGCCGGTCCATGAATTCCAGCGCCACCGGAATAATGCCCGAGCTGATGATCGCGTCGACACACGCCCCCGCGATCTCATTCGACCCGAACGCCGCCAGCATCGCCCGCGCCCCTTCCGGCGAGCGCAGGATCCGCACCGTCACCTCGGTCACCAGCACCAGCATCCCCTCGCTACCGGTCAGCAACCCCAACCAGTCATAGCCCGCGGCATCCAGATGCGCCCCGCCGATGTCCAGGATCTCTCCATCCACCGTCACGATCTTCAACCCCAACAGGTTATTCGCGGTCACCCCATATTTCAGGCAATGCGCCCCGCCCGAGTTCATGTTCACATTGCCGCCGATCATGCACGCCAACTGGCTGGACGGATCGGGGGCGTAAAAAAACCCGTCATCGGCGACCGCGTTGGTGATCCCGATATTGGTCACGCCCGCCTGCACGACGGCACAGCGATCCGCGTAATCGATGTCCAAAATCTGGTTCATCCGCATCATGCCGACCACGACCGCGTCCGCCAGCGGCAGCGCCCCGCCCGACAGCGACGTCCCGGCACCCCGCGGCACCACCCGCACGCCATTGGCATGACAGAACCGCATCACCGCCGCCACTTCCTCGGTCGTTTCCGGCAGCACCACCGCCAGAGGCATCTGCCGGTACGCCGACAACCCATCGGTTTCATAGGGTTTCAGGCGGATCTCATCGGCGATCACGCCGTCCTCCGCCGCCACGGCGCCTCGCAACCCCGCGACGATCTCATCGCGTCGCGCGAGAATCTCGGGTTTCGGTTCGGACAATCGGATCATCGGGCGCCTCCATCACAATAATGGCCCCAGGCCTCGTACTGGGCAAGCCG
Source organism: Acetobacteraceae bacterium (assembly GCA_043785025.1). Taxonomy (GTDB): domain Bacteria; phylum Pseudomonadota; class Alphaproteobacteria; order Acetobacterales; family Acetobacteraceae; genus Rhodopila. The sequence continues at coordinate 2,558 of JAYVXQ010000487.1, read as the reverse complement.
AGCCCTTGCCTAATTCTCAAAGCCAATTATTGCGGTCCCTATTCATGCCAGCGGAAACCCCTCTCATGCCCAATTTCGACATCGCCGCCGCCATCGAGTCTTTCTGGGACGCGCACGCACGCCGCGAATGGTTCCCCCAGGCATGGGCTGACACGCTCACGTTGGATCAGGCCTACCGCATCCTGCTTGGCCTGATGGCCCGCCGCGCAGCCGCCGGCCAAACCCAGATCGGCTGGAAAACCGGCCTCACCGCCCCCGCCATCCAACAGCAATTCAAAGTCCACGAACCCGTGTTCGGCTGCATCCTGAGCCAACACGCCTCCGGTCATGTCTTCGCCCCCGCCGACCTGATCCAGCCCGGCTTCGAAAGCGAACTCTGCCTCCGCCTTGGCGCGGACCTCTCCGGCGAGATAACCCAGGATCAGGCCCGCGCCGCCGTCGCCTCGGTCCACCCGTCGCTGGAGATCATCGAAACCCGCGGCGATCTGACCGCGCAACTGGCCTTGGCCCTGGCCGACAACGCGCAACAGAAAACCGTCATCCTCGGCGCGCCCGTGCCCCTCCCCGCGGCCCTCGAAACCATCGAGGCACGCGTCATCATCAACGGCCAGCTCGCCGCCACCGGCACCGGCGACGCCGTCCTCGGCAACCCGCTCAACTCCCTGGTCTGGCTGTCCGGCAAGCTCGCCGCCTTCGGCCGCCACCTCAAAGCCGGCGAAATCGTCATGAGCGGCTCCTTCACCCGCCAATTCCCCATCAACCCCGGCGACCGCATCCGCACCGAGTTTTCCGGCATCGGCGCCGTCGAGACGAGCATGACCCCACGATGACCCAGATCCGCGCGCTACAGATGCTCTCAGATCAGGAGGTGGCACTCCGTCTGATCGATCCCCCGCCGCCACCCGGTCCCGGCGAGGCCCGTCTTCGGGTCCATTTCGTCGGCCTGAACCACATCGACGTCTGGGGCATGCGCGGCATGGCCTTCGCCAAACGCCTGTATCCGCTGGCCGTCGGCGCCGAGGCCTCGTGCGAGGTGCTCGATATCGGCGAGGGCGTCACCAACGTCAAAAAAGGCGACCGCGTCGTGCCGTTCTCGGCGATGATCTGCGGCATTTGCCGCCAATGCCTGCGCCACAACGACAATTTGTGCGAGAACGTCATGGGCATCCGCGGCTTCCACATCGACGGATGGGCGCAGGAGGAAACCAACCATCCCGCGCGCCTGCTGGTGAAAATCCCCGATGGCGTCGACATGAAAGACGCCGCCTGCGTCGCCGTCGCCTACGCCACGGTCGAGCATATGCTGTTCGACAACGCCAAACTCGAACCCGGTGAAACCATCCTGGTGCACGCGGGCGCCTCCGGCATCGGCACCATCGCGATCAAGATCGCCAAATCCATCGGCTGCACGGTCATCACCACCGTCGGCTCGGACGAAAAAGCCGAGAAAGTGAAAACCCTCGGCGCCGACCACATCATCAATTACCGCGAAGATCGTTTCGAGGGCCGGGTGCGCAAAATCACCGCGAAAAAAGGCGTCGACGTGGTGTTCGAACATGTCGGCGCCGACACCTGGCAGGGATCGTTGCTATCCCTGCGGCGCGGTGGCCGCCTCGTGACCTGCGGTGCCACGTCGGGCCCCTCCGCCACACTCAATCTGATGCAATTGTTCCAGCAGCAATACCGCATCATCGGCTCCTTCGGCGCACCCATGAGCGCCATCGCGCGGGCGCTGGACCGGATCAAATCCGGCGTCACACCGATCATCGACACCGTCTATCCGCTCGACGAATTCCGCGCCGGTGTCGAGCGATTGGGCCGTCGCGACGTCTACGGAAAAATCCTCGCCGCGCTATGAAATTTCTGACACGGGCCGGCAACGGAATCGTCGGCGGCATCGTCCTCGCGTTGCTCGCGCTGATGCGCGCTCTGGGTCCCACGCGCGCCCCCAACATCTGCGGCGCGGTGGCCAGAACCATCGGCCCCTTTCTGCCCGTGCATCGCACCGGCCTCGCCAATATCCGCGCCGCCTTCCCCGAGCAGCCCGAGACCTGGCATCAGGCGACCCTGAAACAAGCCTGGGATAATCTGGGCCGCGTCGCCGGCGAATATGTGCATCTGGCGAAACTCTGGGATTTCGACCGCGAGCATCCATTGCGGGGCCGCATCCAAACCGATTCGATGCCGTTATTCATCGACATGCTGACCGACGACAAACCCGCTTTATGCTTTTCCGCCCATCTGGCGAACTGGGAACTCTGTGCCCTCGCCCCGCCCGCGTATGGGATGGAGTCCGCCGTCGTCTACCGCATGCCCAACAACCCGATCGTGGCCCATGCGATCCAGCGCATCCGCGCCGCGTCGATGGGCCAATTGATCCGCACCCGTAACCAGGCCCCGATCGAGATGGCGGGCGCGCTCAACGCCGGCAAACATGTCGGCATGCTGACCGATCAGCATTTTTCCCGCGGCACCGACATCACGTTTTTCGGCCGGCCCGCGAAAGCCAACCCGGCGATCGCCCGCCTCGCGAAACATTTCGATTGTCCCGTCGTCGG
>JAYVXQ010000486.1:0-10605 GCA_043785025.1 Acetobacteraceae bacterium | reverse complement strand
CGGATCAGCCCGTCAACCGCGCGCCATTGGCGATGGCGCGCCCAGATTTTTTAAACACGGGGATGCCGCCGGCGTGACACCATGGAAGCGCATCTGATCCAGATCGCCCGGAACATCCAAATATGATATACCTGGGTTTCGGAGAAATCCGGGTATACGCGCCCAGGGTTGGTGTGGCGGCGGGCGCAAAACCAAAAGGATACCCGGATTTCCGAGAGATCCGGGTATATATTCGGGGCCTCCGTGTCTCAGACCGATAACGTCCGGCCCGTGACTGTGGCCGCGAACCCCACCGCCTGATAACAATCTCCGGCTACGAACCATGGGCTGCCCAGATGAACTCCATTCTCGACCGCATCTCCATCGACCCCGAAATCCGCGGTGGAAAGCCTTGCATCAAGGGGACCCGCGTCTGGGTCTCCCTGATCCTGGATTTCTGGCGGATGGCATAACCGAAGCCGAGCTGCCGCGGGACTACCCCCAGCTTACTCACCCGGACATTCGCGCGGCGCTCGCGTTCGGCGCCGAGATGTCACGCGCCCGGACCTTAACGGTTCCCCACGACTACATGGCCTGAATGAAAATCAAGCTCGACGAGAACATCGGACGCCGGGGCCTCGACCTGTTGAAGGCGGCCGGCCATGACGTTATGACCGTTCGCGATCAAAACCTTCTCGGCACGAACGATGAAAATCTGTTCAACGTATGCGCCGGTGAGGATCGCGTCCTCATCACCCTGGATCACGATTTTGGCCAGATCCTGAGATTTCCGTCGGGGCACGGGCCCGGCGTGGTGATCCTCGAACCTGGCCCGCGCGTAACACCGGGTGCGTTATTGGCTCGCATTCGGGATTTTCTGACCCTCGCGGCGATCACCACCCCATCCAGATCGCTTTGGATCATCGAACCCGGCCGGGTCCGCGTCCGCTCGCCGGACGAAGACCCAACCCCATAACGCCTACCCCGCCGCGACCAACTGAGCGATCGCGTTCCCGACATCCGCCGTCCCCGCCTGCCCGCCCATGTCCCGCGTCTTCGGCCCGCTATCGCGCAACAACGTCTCGATCGCCGCGACGATCGCCTGACCCGCCGCGACCTCCCCCAAATGCTCCAGCATCAGCGCCGCCGACCAGATCTGCCCGATCGGATTGCAGATGAACTTCCCCGCGATATCCGGCGCCGAGCCGTGCACCGGCTCGAACATCGAGGGAAATTTCTTCTCGGGATTGATGTTCGCCGAGGCCGCGATCCCGATCGAGCCCGCGATCGCCGGTCCCAGATCGGACAGAATATCGCCAAACAAGTTCGATCCCACCACGACATCGAACCAATCCGGATGTTGTACGAAGTGCGCGCACAAGATATCAATGTGGTATTGATCGGTACGAATGCCGGGATACGCTTTGCCCATCTCGGCGAAGCGTTCATCCCAGTACGGCATCGTATGGATGATCCCGTTCGATTTCGTCGCGGATGTGACATGTTTCTTCGGCCGCGTCATCGCCAGCTCGAACGCGTATTTCAAAATCCGGTCGGTGCCGACGCGGGAAAACACGCTCTGCTGGGTTACGAACTCGCGCTCCGTCCCCTCGAACATGCGCCCGCCGACCGACGAATATTCGCCCTCGGTGTTTTCCCGCACGACGTAAAAATCGATGTCCTTCTCGCCGCGATCGGCCAGCGGAGATTTCACGCCGGGTAGCAATTTGCAGGGCCGCACATTGGCATATTGGTCGAAGCCGCGGCGGATCGGGATCAACAGGCCCCAAAGCGAAACGTGATCCGGCACGCCGGGCCAGCCGACCGCGCCCAACAGCACCGAATCGCACTTCGCCAACTGGTCCAGCCCGTCGGCGGGCATCATCTGGCCCGTCTCCTTATACGTCTCGCACGACCAGTCGAAATGCGTCAGATCCAGCCCGAAACCGAACCGGCGCGACGCGGCGTCCAGCACTTTCAGGCTCTCCGGCACCGTTTCCTTGCCGATCCCGTCCCCGGGCAGAACCGCGATGCGGTGCGAGCGAGCCATATGGTTTCCTTCCTGTGTCATGGTATCAACGCCGGGAGAGAAATAGAGGACGCAATACAAATGGCCAAGCCAGCGCAATCCATGACCTCCGCCTCGGAATGGGACCGTGACGCGGCGCTGACGACGGCGCGCATCCTGCTGGAAATCGACGCGATCAAATTTCGCCCGTCCGAGCCCTTCACCTTCACCGCCGGCTGGAAATCCCCGGTCTATATCGATTGCCGCCGCATCATCTATTTCCCCCGCGCGCGCTCCAAGATCATGGATCTGGCGGTGGAGAAGATCGATCGCCATGTCGGCTTCGAACAGATCGAGGCGGTGGCGGGTGGCGAGACGGCGGGCATCCCCTTCGCCGCGTGGATGGCCGACCGCATGGGCGCCCCCATGGCCTATGTCCGCAAAAAACCCAAGGGCTTCGGCCGCCAGGCGTTGATCGAGGGCGATGTCCCCATGGGCAAGCGCACGTTGCTGGTGGAAGATCTGACGACCGACGGCGGCTCCAAAATCCAGTTCGCCAACGCGCTGCGCGACGCCGGCGCGATCTGCAACCACGCGTTCGTGGTGTTCTTCTATGGCGTCTTCCCTGGCGCGTTTGAGACATTGGCCCGGATGGACATCCAGTTACATCATCTCTGCACCTGGTGGGACGTGTTGGAAGCTTGCAAGGACCGGCCCAGTTTTAGCGATGTGAACCTGAGCGAGGTGCGGCGGTTCCTGGAAGACCCCGTCGCGTGGTCCGCCGCGCATGGCGGCATCTCCTCGCCCGAGGAAGCGATGGCACGCAAAGCCGCCGCCGGTTAAAGTATCAGCTGATCAGGTTGGCACACCCGATCAGGCAAAGATGCTCGCCAAAACACGTCATGAGAGCGGGTTCCGTGAGCCAGCGCGATCGGAAACCGCTCTCGACCGCGATATTCCCGTTGGCGCGAAATCCGGGCTGACGGATAAGTCCAAAACGTGAACAAGGACGATCCGTTGCCCGATTTTTCCGACAGCTCCGCCCCTGGCGGCACGACCCTGGTGATCCCCGCCGTCTTCGTCCCCGAGGGCCACGCCCCGCCCGCTGAATTCGCCGGCAGCGAGCAATCCATCTGCATCCCCGCCACCTTCGATCCACGCACCGGCATCATCTCTACCGAGGATTCGGGCCCGGAAAATGGCGATATCGGGCCGTGCACCTGGCAGCCCTTATCCGGCGATGAAGATGACGGAGGCGTCGGCATCGAGACCTCGACCGGCGCCGCTGACGACGACGGCCAGAGCATTATCCAATCAGGTGGTGTCACCTGATTGGATGAAAATGCTCGCTCAAACAAACAGAGCATTATCCAATCAGGTGGTCTCACCTGATTGGATAAAAATGCTCGCTCAAACAAAAATTTAGCGCGGTGCCCGTGAGCCGGCGCGATCGGAAACCGCGCTAACAAACCTCCGCGGATTTAAAGTAAAAATTCACCAATAAGCGCTATGCTCCGTAACGGGAGGCCGCATCACGGGTCTCCCCACGGGCGCACGGACCGATCAACCGGGACAGCCCATACGGAGACGCGCCATGGTGTTCGGATTCATCGTCCTGCTGATCCTGTCGGCGCTCGCGCTGCTGTATATGCACGACCGTCGGCAAACCCAGCACACGATCCTGCGCAACTATCCGATCATCGGTTATTTCCGCTATTTCGCCGAAACCATGGGCGAATACATGCGGCAATACCAATATTTGCCGGATTGGGCGGAACGCCCGTTCAATCGCCTGGAACGCTCCTGGGTTTACCGCTCGGCCAAGGGTGTCTCCAACCTGCGCAGCTTCGGCAGCGAGAACGTCCCGCCGTTCGTCTTTCGCAACGCCGCCTTCCCGATTTTGGACGAGGAAAAGCGCCCGTGGCCCGGCCTCCAGATCGGCGTCACCGAGGGGCCCGGCGCCTGCCGCGTCCCATTCCAGGCGGCCAGCTTCTTCAATATCAGCGGCATGAGCTATGGCGCGCTCAGCCACGCCGCCGTCTCGGCGCTGTCGCGCGGGGCGAAAGCCGCCAACATCTGGATGGCGACCGGCGAGGGCGGCCTCGCCCCCTATCACCTCGAAGGTGGCTGCGACCTCATCATGCAGATGGGCACGGCGAAATACGGCGTCCGCGACTCTCACGGCGATTTGTCCGAGGACCGTTTGCGCGAACTGGCCGCGCATGACCAGGTAAGGATGTTCGAGGTCAAACTGGCGCAAGGCGCCAAACCCGGCAAAGGCGGGATCCTGCCGGGGGTGAAGGTGACGGCCGAGATCGCGGCCATCCGCGGCATTCCCGCCGGCCAGGACAGCATCAGCCCGAATCGGCACAAGGACATCGCCAACGTGCGCGAACTCGGCGCCTTCGTGAACCGGGTGCGCACGGTCACCGGCAAGCCCGTGGGGGTGAAATTCGTCGCCGGCGACCCGATCTTCCTCGACGAGTGGTTCACCGAATGCATCGCTCGCCCCGAGGGCTGCCCCGATTACATCCAGATCGACGGTGGCGAGGGCGGCAGCGGCGCCGCACCCGCGCCTCTGATGGATTACGTCGGCATGCCGATCACCCTGGCCCTCCCCCAGGTGGCGCTGGCGCGGGACCGCCACGGGTTGAAGGACCGCATCCGCATCATCGCCTCCGGCAAGCTGATCACCCCCGACAAGGTCGCATGGGCTCTGTGTATGGGGGCGGATTTCGTCTCCTCGGCCCGCGGGTTCATGTTTTCATTGGGCTGTATCCAGGCGATGAAATGCGCCAGCGGCAAATGCCCGACCGGAGTCACCTCATCCGAGGAACGGCTGATCGAGGGTCTGGACCCCACCGATAAAGCCGTCCGCGTCGCCCGTTACGCCGCGCGCATCCGCGAGGATGTGGAAATCATCGCCCATTCCTGCGGCCTGTTGGACCCCGGCGGTTTCCTGCCCAAGCATGTCACGGATATCGAGCGCGGCGTCGGCGGCTTCCGCGCGCCGCAAGGGGGGGATTGAGGGACGGCGGACCGAAAGCGCGGCACGGGTCAGAGAAAGCTCGGTTCAGTCTGAAACGACCATTCTCTCACCCAAGCCTGGTCAGCGGCGATCCTGGGCGGCGTGCCATGTACGCAATATCGTCACCACCCCCAGGTCGGTCACCCGATAGACTATGATATAGGGCGGCATCACAACCAGCTCCCGTATGCCGGGCTGACTGCCAGGCCTGCCGCGATGGGGGAACACCTCCAGGCTGTCACCGGCGAGCAAAAGCTCGCGTCCCACACGCTTGGCCGCGACCGGATTGTCAACCGCGATATACCGAACAAGCCGTCCAACATCAGCCAGCGCCCGCGCCCGTCAAACGACAGGCACCTTCAGTGCGGTATGGGCGGCTGAGCATCCAATTCGCCCTGAGCGAGGCGCGAACTTTCTCATGAGGAACTGTCCGCGGGTCCGCGTCAGACTCAGCGATCGCGGCCGCGAGCGCGCGACCTTCAGCTTCATCATCCTCGATCAAGGGAGCGTGGGTTGTCATAACGGGACAATGGCGCGCGAACCGTCCGGTTTCAACCCTCATGTCGTCTTCTCCCGAGGAGCACGTTCGGAACAGCCTGCCGGGCTGTGGGGTGAGCGGGCGGCCACCTCTGTTTGCGCGCCTTGGAGCGACGCGAGGAGCAGACCCGGAAGCGACGCTGTTCTCAGACCACTGTCTGACGTCACCCCAGATCCTTTTCTACTCAGGATTGTTGCGTGGCTCGCCGTATCCTTGAGGAAACCACACGCCTCGGCACTCAAGGTTTCCGAGGTTTGGCAATACGTGGTTCACATCAAGGGCCGCGATCGTCACGTTTTCTATCGCTTCGATAAGCGGGGGAGGACCGTTGGCGCCAAAGACGCGCTCCCTCAACAACGTAATGGCATCTTCGCGGCTATACGCGGTGATTCCGCAACCAAGATTGACGGCTGTCGGCGTGAGCAGCCGCTCAAATCTAAACCAAAATCGCCGGAGTTCGCTCATCATTGATATTCTTTCTCATTAACGTGGCCACGGCATCATCCGATCAGGTTCGGTCACGCGATCGAATGATGCTCTAAAATCATGCCTTGATAAGATTTTTTAGATTTTGATTGATCTCCGGTATTTTGCGCCGGTCGAACCGTGCGACCCGAGTGGCGCCAACAAATTCACTGTCAACGTCTAAGAAGAATCCTGTATCTATGCCAAATTGAATCATTTTTGTTCGATCACCAGGAATTACGTCTTTTTCCATGGCCAATCGGTGAGGTCCATCTTAATACGCTATCAAAACTATCGGGCTGTCCAGGTCAGGATGCAACGCCCTAATCCCAATTTCTGAAGCAGCACGATATCAGCATCGTCCAGGAACATATAGGCTGTCAGCGCTCCCCAGGCGCAACGCTTTTCATTTAGTTTCTGAATCCAGACATTCGCCTGCTCTTCACTGTAACCGAGAAGCAGTACGACAGCTTTTTCCAGAGTATCGCTCCAAGGCCGCCCTTCGCGGGATTGCTGTAGGAGCAGGTATGCACTGATGCGCCATTCCTCGCCACGAAGCGCAAACATCCGGAGCCTGCTGCCTATGGCACGTCTTCCGGCGATTGTTATTGCATCGACCCAGAATTCCTTCTCTTCCCTGGCGACAACCTGCCCGCTTGCCAAGTGTCGTTGAAAATCAGCGGCGCCGGGCCTTCCAGGGTGTCATTGAAAATCGTGTTTCGGACGAACGCGAATGGCTTGGAGCCGTCGAGCATCAGTGGTAATTCACGGCCGTCGTGCGATTGGTAAGATTTTTGATAGGTCGCCGCACCATGTGACATTCCAGGCCCTTGTTCATTTTTTAAGTCGCCTGAGGCCGTCCCAACTTTGAGGTCAAGGCCCAACATGGCAAACGCTCAGGACTCCGCGGGATTAAGTCAATGCGGGAACAAACCGCCGCCGTATTTTCCGCCGCCCGTTCACCGGGCCCCGGCGTCCAACCCGCCTCCGGATGCGGGTCGCCTGATGCTGGTTCCGGCGATCAGACCAGCCGTGGATCGGATGGCAACGCCGCGGGCGTTGGAGGTCCATTCCCACAATTCTCACCGCCGATTATTCCGATGGCTGGATATAAGTCCAAACTCGGCCCCCGCGACGGGATGGGAGCGCTCAGGTTGACGCCCCCGGAGTTCCCCCGAACATATCATTATACATTCCCACGCCCACCCGCCCATTCACCGCCCCACAAACCGCGTCCGCCGCTTCTCCCGGAACGCCGTCACCCCCTCGGTATAATCCGCTGTCATTCCCGCCACCGACTGCGACTTCCCTTCCAGATCCAACTGCTGCTCATAGGTATTCTCCAACGAAGCCCAGTACAGCGTGCGGATCAGCGCCAGCGACGCCGGCCCCTCAGCCAGCCGCCGCGCCATCGCCATCGCCGCCTCCGCCAGTTCACCATCCGGAACGACCCGGTTGATCATCCCCCACGCCAAAGCCGTCTCAGCGGGCAGCCGCTCCGCCAACAGCGACAATTCCATCGCCCGCGCCATCCCGATCATCCGCGGCAGCACATAGGACGAGCCGCAATCCGGCACCAACCCGATCTTCGCGAAAGCCTGCAAGAACGTCGCCGATTCCGCCGCGATCCGAATATCCCCCATCAACGCGAGGCTCATCCCCGCCCCCGCCGCGATGCCATTGATCGCGGTCACCACCGGCATCGCCAGATCGCGCAGCCGCAGGAAGGTCGGATGATACCACAGCTCCAGATCGCTTTTCGCCTCACCCCGCGCCTCGGCCGCCCGATCGCGCGGCTGGCGATCCGGATCGTTCAGATTGGCCCCGGAACAGAACGCCCGTCCCGCCCCGGTGATCATCAGGCACCGCGCGCCCGACCCCTCCAGCGCGTCCAAAGCCCAGGTAATATCTTGTTTCAATTTGTGGCCGAAGGCGTTGAGGACGGAGGGATCGTTCAACGTCAACACCGCGACGGTATCCCTGATGTCCAGCAACACGCGGCGATTCGGGGCTTCGGTCATGTCAGATCACTCCGCTATCTCGCAATTGAATCATTTCGGTCGAGGACAATCCCAACCAGCCGCGATAAACCTCGTCATTATGCTCGCCGACCCGCGGGCTGACGCGGGTTGGCACTGGTTCCGTTTCATGAAACCGCAACGGCGAGTTCGGCAGCACGATGGGGCCGTAATCGTAATGATCGACGACCTCCAGCATCCCGCGCTGATGCATATGGGGATCGTCGAGCATTTCCTGCAAATCCCGCACCGGAGCACTTGGCACTTTATACCGGCTCGTGGCGGCGAAAATCTCGGCGCGGGTATGCGCGCCGGTCCAGCCGGAAACCAGCGCCTCGGTTTCAGCATAATGCGCGACCCGCGCACTGTTATTGATGAACCGCGGATCCTCCGCCAGATCCGCCCGCCCCATCGCGCGCAACAGGTTTTGCCACTGTGCCTCGGTCACCAGGATAATCGCGACATGCCCATCGCGCGCCGCGTAAACATTGTACGGCGCCCGATTGAAATTGGCGAAAGCGTTGCCGCTGCGGCCCGGCACCACCTTCCCCGCGCGATGATATTGATCGATCGCGGTCGCCAGAGCCGGAAACACGGCCTCCACCATCGCGATCTCCACCAGACCACCCTTGCCCGTGCGCTCACGCCGCAGCAGCGCCGTCATCAATCCCGCGTAAAGATGCGCCCCACCGAGAATATCGACATAAGGCGCCCCCGTCCGCATCGGCGGCCCATCCGCGTTGCCGGTCAGGCTCATGACGCCCGAGGCCGCCCGAATGGTGAAATCCATCGCCAGATTGTCCCGATCTGGGCCCGACAACCCGTACCCCGTCCCCGACACGTAAACCAGCTTCGGATGGATCGCGCGCAACACCTCCCACCCCACGCCCAACCGGTCCATCACCCCCGGCGCGTAATTCTCCACCAGCGCATCCGCCTTCACCACCATCCGCTTCAACAACGCGACCCCCGCCGCCTGTTTCAGATCCAGCGTGATGCCGCGCTTGTTCGCGTTCAACGCCGCGACGGGATACGACCCGGTCTTCCCCGGTGGCGCCATGCCGCGCAGGCTCTCGCCCTTCGGCGGCTCGATCTTGATGACATCGGCGCCCGCTTTCGCCGCCATCATCGTCGCATAGGGACCCTGATAGAACTGGGTGAAATCCAGAATGACATAGCCATCCAGCGGCGTATCGGCCATCAGATCACCTTTTCGGCCCTGAGCGCGGCCAACGCCTCGGCCCCGAGGCCCAACCATTCCCCAAATATCTCGTCATTATGCTGCCCGACCCGGGCACTCGGCACCGCGGGCGCGACATCGGTGCCATGGATGCGCAACGGAGTCGTTGGCAACACGACACGGCCGAGGTCGGGATGATCCACCCATTCCAACGCGCCGCGGCCATGCATGTGCTCGCAGTGCATCACCTCCTCGACATCGCGCACCGCGCTCAACGGAATTTTCAACGCGCGTCCCTGTGCCTCGATTTCCGCCTTGGTCAGGGCCGACGACCAGGCCGATACGATCGCGGACACCTCGGCGTCGTGTTGCGCGCGGCCATACATGGTTTGCAGCCGCGGATCGTCCGCCAGATCCATGCGGTCCGCCGCCTCCAGGATCTTGAACCAATGCCCGTCGGTGCCGGTGTGAATGGCGACGTACCCATCTTTCACCGGAAACACGCCATAGGGCGCGATCGACCCATTGGCGCCATTGCCGCTGCGCGGTGGCACCGATCCCTGGCGCGAGAAACTATCGATCGGTCCCGCCAGCGGAAAATACATCGCCTCCAGCATCGCGGTTTCCACCAGCCGCCCGATCCCGCTCCGCTCCCGCTCGAACAACGCCGTCATGACCGCGCCATAGGCGTGGATACCGCCCGAGAAATCCGCCACCGTTACCCCCGCCCGCATCGGCGGCCCATCGGCGTATCCCGTCACGCTCATCAACCCCGAGGCCGCCTGCACCGTCAGATCCATCGCCAGATCGCCGCTGCGCGGACCGGAGATCCCATAGCCCGAGGCGGTCGCGTAAATCAGCCGCGGATTCAACGGATGCAGTACAGACCAACCACACCCCAGTTTGTCCAAAGCGCCGGGGGCGAAATTCTCCAGCAGCACATCGGCCCGCTTCGCCATCGCGAACAGTAGATCCTTGCCCTTCGCCGTCTTCAAATTCAGCGTCACCGCCCGCTTATTCGCATTCAGCATCGCGAAAGGCATCGTCGTTTGCTTCCCCGGCGGCACCCTCCGGCGCAACGGCTCGCCCCCCGGCGGCTCGATCTTGATCACGTTGGCGCCCGCCTTCGCCATCAACAGCGTCGCATACGACCCCTGATAAATCTGGCCAAAATCCAGCACCGTGATTCCCGATAGCGGCATCGTCATCGTTCAAAATCCTCTCAAATCGGGTCCCGGCATGTCCGCCTTGTCCCGTGATGGCCCCCCCGCGACGCCATCACGATCATTCCCGCCCACCCCATTCTTTCACCGGATGGTTCCACCGGAACGGATGATGGCATAGGCTACACCGGATGGCGGGAAACGCCACGTCAGGAGGACGCCGCGA
>JAYVXQ010000485.1:0-10605 GCA_043785025.1 Acetobacteraceae bacterium | reverse complement strand
CTGTCGAGGAAGCGGGGGCGGATCATGAATGCAGTGGAATCGCCTTGTTGGCGTTTGGCAAGCGAAGAATGCGGGTTCTCAATGAGTCGCGGTATAGCTTACATTTCTGATCCAGATTTCCACATTTCCGGGATCGAGAAAGCTAGAAGGCTGCCATTTACCCTTGGCCCTGGTTTTCCGCGCCGGTTCCAGTGCCCGGGGCTATCCGCGAGTCTCTCGATCCGGTTTTTGGTGGCGGTAAGGTCAGTCATGCTCAGTTTCGCCAGAACTGGTTTAGCTATTTGCTTCAAATTCGGCGGCTTCATCCTATTGCTCGCGGCGTGGTCATAGACGGCGGTGATTGCGGCATTAATCTCCACCTCGGCGGCCGGCCTCATACGCTTTTGGATCGGAATTTCGGCGCCATCACCAGGTACGGCCGTTGGCTGTGCATCGGATGTTATTGGTTTCTCCGTGGGCGCGGGTGACGATACAAGATACGGGTGGGCCTTGATTAGCCGATCAACAACCGAATGGAGTTCCGCATGCCCGGCGGACAGGAATTCAGCTTCGTCCTCCTTGAGCGTTCTGAGCTTCAGTCCGGTCTGGACGAGTTTTGTCTCCCGCGTGCCGCTGTCAAACACCAGTGTCGGCGGCGCTGTTTCCAACAGGGTAATTTCATCAGCCAATTGGGCAAGCTTGGGTGGGATCGCCCATTGCAAGTTCCACATATTTTCCCGCAAGGCGTCGTTGGCCGGGTCGTTCTCGAAATCCCATTGCCGTGCCTGAGAAAGTCGACCCGCCGGCGAACAGCGGTCCCAAAAAAACCGGTCATTCTCGCCGAAAGAAAAAGCCTCCGTGGCAAGTTCCCGATCTGCGTCTGGAAGATCGTCGAACGAACTCTCATACCGATTTTCAATCAAAAGTGCAGCCTCAAGGGATTTGTAACCGCCGTTGGTCGCACGTGCCGGGCGGATGTGTTCTCGACCGTCGTCATTTTCGCACGACCCCGAAGCGAAGGGCATTTCGGAATTGCCCGACGCTGCGGGGCAAATCGGTTGTTCGGCCGAATAATAACGCTCGGGCATAAGCTGATCTCCTCGGTCGTCTGAACAGAACGGTGGTTCGGGATCGTCGTGAAGCGTCCTGGATCTAATGGTTGCGACCAGGTGGTCGCAATAAAAATCGTATGGGGGTGATTCGCAATTCCTTGACATTTCCAAACACGGCAAACCCTGGCTTGCGCTTGTCTACTTTCCTTTTCGCACTGTTTCTCGAGGCGATAGTTTTCGCTGTTTCTTTCGGTAAGGTCGTGACATCCGCTGATGGATGTTATCGTCTTCCGCCCCGCCAGGCGCATTACGCCATCTCCCCCCGCACCTCCGCGAGGTCACCATGATTCTCGCGCGCGGCCTCGTGCGACTTCACCGCCACATGATCGAGGAACTCGCCCGCGACGCGGCACAGGCCCCGCACCAGGGAGACAGTTCGCTTCACTTCCAGGCCACCCAGAGCGGTCATGCGAAACCGAAACGGCGGAGAGTCGCGTGATCCCCTCGACAAAAAACAAATCCCCCCTCGTGGGCACGGTCATCCAACCCACCGACGTTCTGGCGCGCCTGGCCGCGCTAAAGGGCGCATCGACCGATGATCTTAAGCAGCAGTGGCGCACGCTCTTTGGCGCGGAACCGCCGCCCTACAACCGGAAATACCTGGAAAGCCGGCTCGGGTATCGGATCCAGGAACTGGCTTACGGCGGCCTGAAGCCGGAGACCGTGGCGCGGCTGGAAGCCTTGGGTGAGCAACTTGATGGCGGCAACATCGCCGTCCGCCGCGCCCGGGCGGACGACAAGCCGGTCACCGGCACACGCCTGATCCGCGAATATCAGGGGGTCGAGCACAGCGTCACGGCGCTGGCCGACGGCTTTGAATGGCAGGGGCGGCCGTACCAGTCGCTGTCCGCCATCGCGCGCGCCATCACCGGCACGCGTTGGAACGGCTGGACCTTCTTCGGCATCCGGCGCGCGGGGACACGGGTATGAAAAAGGCGCCGCCCACGACCGGCCGGAAATTCCGTTGCGCGGTCTACACCCGCAAATCGTCGGAGGAGGGGCTGGAAATGGAGTTCAACAGCCTCGACGCGCAGAGGGAGGCGTGTCAGGCCTATATCGCCAGCCAACGATCCGAGGGCTGGGTGGAACTGACGGATCGCTACAACGATGGCGGGTTTTCCGGAGGCACATTGGAGCGTCCGGCGCTGAAACATTTGCTGGCCGATATCGAAGAGGGACGGATCGACGTCGTCGTGGTTTACAAGATCGATCGACTGTCGCGTTCCCTCATGGATTTTTCCCGGCTTGTCGAGGTCTTCGATCGGAACGGTGTCACGTTCGTCAGCGTCACACAGTCGTTCAACACGACGACCAGCATGGGTCGGCTGACGCTGAACATCCTGCTCAGCTTCGCGCAGTTCGAACGCGAGGTGATCGGCGAACGCATCCGTGACAAATTCGCCGCATCTCGTAAGCGTGGCCTGTGGATGGGCGGAACCGTTCCGCTCGGCTACGCGGTGCGGGACCGGAAGTTGGTCGTGGTGGAAACCGACGCCGCGATCGTCCGCGATATCTTCGAACGGTTCCTGACGCTGAGATCCACGACGAAACTCGCGCGCGCGGTGGCCGCCGACGGTGTGACGACGCGGCACGGCAAGCCGATGGACAAATTGTTCCTGCATCGGCTGTTGCGCAATCGGGTTTACATCGGTGACGCGGTTCACAAGGGCACGGCGTATCCGGGAGAACACGCGCCGATCGTCGATCAGGCGCTCTGGGACCGGGCCCACGACGTTCTGCGCGTCAGTCCTCGAACCCGGGCCGCCAATGCCCGGGCGGAGACGCCGGCGTTGCTCAAGGGATTGCTGTTCGGACCGACCGGCGCGGCGATGTCGCCGACCCACACGCGGCGCGGGAACCGGCAATATCGCTATTATGTCAGTCAGTCCGTTCTCAAACAGGGCGCCGGGGCGTGTCCCATCGGGCGCGTGGCGGCGGCCGAGATCGAGATGGCGGTGGTTCAGCAATTGCGCGTGCTGCTGTGGGCGCCCGAAATTATCGTGGGGACGTGGTTGGCGGCGCGGGCGGAGTTAGAAGGGCTGAGCGAAGCGGATGTTCGGAATGCGCTGGAGGGCCTTGATCCGCTTTGGGACGAATTGTTTCCAGCGGAGCAGGCGCGGATCGTGCAACTGCTGGTCGAACGGGTCGATCTCGGCATCGACGGGATCGCGATCCGGCTGCGCACGGCGGGACTGACCCGCGTCGTCGCCGATCTGCGTGCGGTGCCGGCGGAATCGCGGGAGGCGGCCTGATGTCCGCCGCTGAAACCATCACCGTGCATGTGCCGATGACCTCCCGTAAAAGGGGAGGGCGCAAACAGGTGATCGCACCCAATGGCGAGACGTGGTCTGCACCGTCGCGCGCACGGATCGATAACACGATGGTCAAGGCGTTGGCGCGGGCGTTTCGGTGGCGGAAAATGTTGGAGATCGGAATTGTCGCGACGGTCGCCGAGATCGCGGCGAGGGAGAGGATCAACGCGTCCTACGTGAGCCGGGTGCTGCGACTAACGCTGCTGGCGCCGGAGATCGTGGAGGCGGTGCTGGATGGACGGCAGGCGCCGGAGATGACGCTGCCGGGGTTGATGGGGGTGTTTTCGGTGGACTGGGTGAACCAACGGGCAATGGCTTCGAGCATATGAAAATCACCTCACACAGCCATTTTGGCGATCCGTTCACGAAAGCGACTGCCGGTTCAATCAACTACGCGGCCGATAGGAGGGGAGACCATCGTCCATTGGCCCCATACAACCGTCACGTCGCCGGACCGAGGTCCTGGACAGGGGATCCCGAGGCTCGCGCGCCATTGTTTCAGGTTCTGGCCGAATAAGGCAATGTTTCTGCCCACGGTTCAAAGTCGGGCGTATCACGATATCCTGACCGATAGCCGGCGTGGAACGCGAGATCCGCCGAGGCAGCCGCGGGAAAAACCGTGCGCGAGGTATGGCGGTATGGTTAGACTTCGCTGGCAAGACCAGGGAGGAACAAATGACGGAAACAATAATGGCGCCGTTCGAGTTCGCACGTCTCAGGCGTGCACTCGAACAAAGCGACGCCACGGTGCTGGCCGAGTTATATGCTGATGACGCGGAGATGGTCATCGTTGACCGCGATCGTCCGCCCGGCGCGCCGATGCGCCTGGCAGGCAAAACGGCCATCGGCGCCTTCTGGCGCGATGTGTGCAGCCGCGAGATGACGCACCGGGTCGGACACGAGGTCGTTGGATCAGACCGCGTCGCCTTCGTCGAAGAATGCACCTATCCCGATGGATGCAACGTCCTGTCCGCGATGACGCTTGACCTGCGGAACGGGCGGATCGTCCGGCATCTTACCGTCCAGGCCTGGGACGAGGTGAGTTGCTCAACCGGCTGACATTGGCTGGTCACTGGGCGCCGGGCCATGTCGGCCGTCTCGGTGGCACGCAGTCGGCGAAATCGGCGAAGCCTTTCCACTTGGGCTCCGGTGGTTCGCGGCCTGCCGTGGGGGCATAAACTGATGGCGCGGCCAGAGTGAATTCGGGGATGTAGCGGGGACAGTTTGGGAAGATCGCCCGTGCCTTCACCCGTATGATCAGCTGCGCCCCAACGGTACGGGTGAGGAGCGGATCATTGTCGTTGACGCTGGCGGTGCCGTTTACCCGCAACCGCCGCGGACCACCATGCATGGCGATGAACAGCAGCCCAACGCCAGGATTTACCAGAACATTGCCCAGGCTCTTGAACATGCCATTGCCGTCGTAGTCGGGGAAGGCCAGTTCATCTTCCGCCGTGATCTGAACGAAACCGGGAGCACCGCCCTTGAAGGAACAGTCCGGACGCCCTTCGCTATCGGCTGTGGCGAGAAAGAAATAGGGCATACTTTCGATGAACGCCCGATCATCACCGGTGAAAGAGGTGCGCGTCACCTTCTCCTCCAACCTGTCCGCGAGCCGACGGCTGTCGAACGCGTCCTGAAGTTGGCGATTCCCGTCATGATACATGGATGAGTTTGTCATTGTGTCCTCCAAGGCAGGCGCCGCCAGTGGCGCGGTCGCGGCCATCAAGACACGAAAATCGGAGCCTCACGCCGTCCGGCCGCTCTTTTTTTGTGGTTCTGACTTCCATGTCGGGATCAAATTGGGGTCCTGACAAGGCCGACGTTTCGGTGGCGGAGGATGTTGGAGAACGGGATCGTTTCGACGGTCGCGGAGATCGCGGCGAGGGAGCGGATTAACGCGTCCTATGTCAGCCGGGTGCTGCGGTTGACACTGCTGGCGCCGGAGACCGTGGAGGCGATCCTGGATGGGCGGCAGGCGCCGGAAATGACGCTGCCGGTGTTGATGGGGATGTTTTCGGTGGAGTGGGGAGAGCAGCGATCGAAAGTGTCGGGCTAACGCCGCGCCGCGGGACGACCCATCGCTCGTGATCACCGCTACAGTCCCGGCGGCGGCACGAAACCGCCGAATTCCTGCTCCAGGAGTGCGGCGAACGCGATTGTGGTGCGATCTTCGAGATAGTCGCCTATGATTTGCACTCCAATCGGCAGTCCTGTCTCGGAACGGTCGATGGGGGCGACCGTCGCCGGCAGGCCGAACAGCGTGGCAATGGCGGCCCACACAATCTGATCGTCATAAAGGATCTTCCGCCCATCGATATCGAGTAGCCGCGCGCGTTGCGGAGAATGGTCATGCGGAAAGGCCGGAGTAGGCATCGCGGGACACAACACGATATCGAACTCCTGAAACAGGAGGTGCCACTGCTGTCGAATTGCGGACCGGACGCGGTTGGCCCGAACCCAGTCCGGATGGGTCATCGTCAGGCCTCGAAGACGGTACGCGGCGAGGCTCTCATCATCTGGTGATAAGGCTTTGGCTGCGTCCTCCACGATCTGACGGATGTCCGGCGGCAGATCCGTTGCGAAAACCGCCGTTAAAAGTTGCATATAATTCCGGGTCGTCCGCGCGAGGTCGGGCAGGAGCGGGCTCGCGCGCGATACCGCGCAACCGGCCTTGACAAGACGTCCAGCCAGCCCGTCCATCGCGGCCATCACGCTTTTCGCCGTCTGACAAAGCGGGTGCGTGTCAATGAGCAGAACACGAAAATCTTTCAGTTTCGAGTGTCGGGCCGACGGCAGTGCAAGCCGGTAGCCGATCCCGTCCGTCAATTCATCCGGTCCCGCCAACACCTTCAATGCGAGCGCGAGATCAGTGGCGCCGCGCGCCATTGGTCCGACGACCATGAGATCATCCCGTAATGGAAGAAGCGATGGCGTACCGGGCGGGCCAGCACCCCGGAGCGGTATCAGGTTGAGGCTGGGTTTGTGAGCGAATATTCCACAGTAATGCGCCGGCGCGCGCAACGAGCCACCGATGTCCGAACCAAGTTCCAGCGCGACGTAACCCGCCGCGAGGGCCGCCGCCGAGCCTCCCGACGATCCGCCAGGAGTGCGGGTGACATCCCAGGGATTGTTCGTTGTGCCATGGATCTCGTTGAAACTCTGCCAATCGGTGAGTTGTCGCGGAACATTGGTCTTACCCAGGATAATCGCGCCCGCCGCCTTGAGCCGCGTCACCGCGAGGGCATCCGCGGTCGGCCGCCAATCCCTGGATTTCGGATCGCCCCACGTCGTAGGCAGCCCGACGACATTAAATTGTTCCTTAACAGTCATGGGCAAACCAAGAAGCGGCCGGCGCTCGCCGCGCGCGAGTGCCTCATCGGCCGCCGTCGCGGCCTTGCGCGCGGCGGCGAAATCCCGCGCGACAACGGCGTTGATTTTCCCATCAATCGCCTCAATGCGCGCGATCGCGCTATCGACGAGTTCGCTGGACGATACCGCCTTGCTGGCGAGCGCCGTGATCAGTGCGGTCGCGGAAAGATAGGGTGACGAAATCGCGACCGACGGGGATGGCGCGGCGGCCACCGGCGTAGGCGCGGCAGTGACCTGGCCCCCGACCGCGGTCGTTATAAGACTCGTCAGCAATGAGCGTCGCTTCAAATCGGTCTTCATTTCGGTACTCTCGCGAGGTTATCCGCCAGGTCGTCCGCGTCGACACGTATCAGAACCAAACTAACAGACTGGCGCGCCGTCGGCGAGAGCCACGGCTTGCGGATATCGCCGCGCGGCGAGGCCCGTTCAGGCGTATGCCTTGAACAACGAGCGTAATCAGATGTCCGGTTTTCGGGGTCGTTTGTCGCCGAGGTTGAGCGATGGTATCAGCGAAAGTACAACGTCGCTCTCGATCAGGCCACTGAAGACGCGGGTGCGATGGCGAGTGAAAATCTGTATCGTATTGATATCCTGTCTGTCAGGCGGTTTTGCAGCGGCGCGCCGGGGCCTGTCCGATCGGGCGCGTGGCGGCGGCCGAGATTGAGATCGCGGTGGTCTTGTAATTGCGTGTACTGTTTCTGGCACCAGAAATATACTTTGGGATGTGGTTTATCGCAAGAACGGCGTTGCACTATTCAAGAATACTGCGGAAAGATATTATCAAGGTAGGATCGAAAGAGTTCCCGATACGTTCACGAATTTATCGGTGCAGACACGATGGCTTATTGTAATGCCTCTCCGTCCCGAAAACGACCTGCTGGATGCACCCCCGCGTCGGGCTGAATGTCAGTAATCGACCCAAAGCGGCGGTAGCCGAGGAGTCCGTCTTGGCCGAGCCATCATGCGATCGTTCTTGCCGGTCGTGCGGCAGGCGGCTATCGTTCACTCGAAATTCCTGCCGGACCGGTCACGCCGGAATAGCCGGATAGCGGGAATACCGCCCGCCGGGACCTGTGCGTGGGGCGCGCGTCTATATCGCGATAGAGGGGCCTCGCCCGTAGCGTGAGCCGCGTCCCTACCGCGAATCGGGTGGCATGCAAGCCAACTACGGAAGAGCCACCTGTGAATATGCCGGCCAATATGAGCGAGATCGCAACCCGAGCAAACGTTCGCGGGAAGTTAGCCAATACCTACCGTCCCGACCTGGATGGCCTGCGCGCCATCGCGATCGTTCTGGTGGTGATGTTTCATGCCTTCCCCGCGCTGGTGCCGGGCGGTTTCGTTGGTGTAGATGTGTTTTTTGTCGTCTCCGGTTACTTGATTGGGGGACTCGTTTTCGATCAGGCCGCCGATGGCCGCTTCTCGCTGCTGGAATTCTGGGCTCGCCGTGCTTGCCGGCTGTTACCAGCATTGCTGCTGGTGTTGACATGCGCGATGATAGTTGGCTGGGCCTTTTTATTGCCTGACGAGTGGTGGTCGCTGGGCAAGCATGTGCGGGCGAGCGCGACCTATCTGTCCAATTTCGTGTTATTCCACGAGGTCAGATATTTCGATACCGCCGCCGAGACGAAGCCGCTGCTGCATCTCTGGTCGCTGGCGGTGGAGGCGCAGTTCTACGTTTTGTTCCCTCTTTTGGCGGTGGTATTGACACGGACGCTGGTGGCGCCAGTTCTGACGGTCTTGCTTGTGGCGTCTTTCATTTATGGCCTGATCGACCTGCCGCGGAATCCAGCGGCGGCATACTTTCTACCGCAGTCGCGGGTTTGGGAGTTGCTGGCCGGCGTGTTGCTGGCACGGTTCGGGGACGTAAAGCTGCCGGGGCGGGGGCTGGCCGCGGCTGGGGGGCTGATTGCCATTCTGGCGGCGGCGATGATGTTCAATCGGGATATGCCGTTCCCTGGATGGCGGGCCGTTGTGCCGGTCTCAGGCGCTTTGGCTGTGGTGGCGGCCGGTCCTACCGTTTGGCTGAACCGGCGCTTACTGGCCCATCCTTGGGCAGTCTGGATCGGCTTGGTGAGCTACCCGCTCTATTTGTGGCACTGGACCCTGCTGTCTTTCGCGCGCATTTCTGGCGGCGCGGAAGTTTCCGTCGCGCTACGAATCGCGCTGGCCGCGTTGGCCTGCGCTCTGGCGATGGTGACCTACCGTTGGCTGGAACGGCCGCTACGCTTCGGACCGTTACCACGCCGACGCCTGGCGGGGGTACTCGTTGCCCTGTGCGCCGTGGCCGCTCTCGGCGGTGAAGCGGCGTATAAGAACATGCTGACCCCCTATGCCAGCCGGTTCGGCCTCGATCGGCTGGTCGCGGCGGCTGGGGAGGTGAACTATTTCGATGGGATGACATTGACGACGGCCGGCGGCCGCAAAGCGTGGCGTCAAAACGGCGGCGCCGGCACGGTAATGTTCGTTGGCGACAGTAACATCGAGCAATACGCACCACGGATGGAGGCGTTGGTGCGCAGCCGCCCCGGGGCGTTCCCCTCCGTGCTATTCATGACCGGCGGCGGGTGCGCGCCAATTCCGGCGATCCGCGATCCCCAACTGCCAGGGTGCGGAAATCTCTTCGACGCCGCATACCAAACGATCGCGAACGAACGGATCGAGACCGTGGTACTGGGCGGCGTTTGGTGGTCGTACTTTACCTCCACTCGGCACATGGTCGGCAACCGGTCGCTGGCCGATCCGGCCGCGAGGGCCGAGGCGCTAGAGTCACTTGGCAGGGCCATCCGTCGTTTCTCCGCTGGCGGACGGCGCGTGGTAGTCGTATTGGACATTCCGATGGGTCCTGAACTCGATCCCCACTCGGCGGTGCGACGAGAGTGGTTCGCGTTCAGCATCCACCGCATGGAGATATCGCGCGGCGACCTGGAGGCGCGATACGGCGAGATTTCAAGACAGATCGCCGCAATCGCGCGGGAGGAAGGGGCGGAGGTCATTGATCCGCTGCCGTTCCTTTGCAATGTGGCTTTCTGCCCGGCCTCGACCGAAGACGGTCTGCCGATATATCGCGACGCTAGCCACTTGCGGCCATCGTATGCGCGGGAATCATTGTCCTACCTGGACACCGTGTTGCAGGGCGGCGTTCGCTAGCAGCCTGTCGGACTTAAGACGATAACGCAACAATCATGAATGACGTTAAGGGCCGCGACGGTCGCGTCGCGACGGCGGCCGTTGCTCGCTTCCGTGCTCAAGTTGATGCTGACGCCTGGCGAAATGACCCGGGCGGACGCCGACGCGGTGTTCGCCGCGGGGTGGGAGGAGCGCGCCTTGCACGACGCCATTGCCGTGACGGCGCGCGCGGCCTTCATGCAGCGCCTCGTCGAGGGGCACGGCTTCACGGCAATGTCACCGGAGGCCGCGGCGAAACGCGCCCAGGCGAGGCTGGAGCGGGGTTACGTCGATCTGTATCCGGCGTTTCGGGATACGAAATAGCCGCCACGACCGACGGCTGTTCGCGAGCGAAGGAACCCGGACGCGATCGGATGGTCTGCGATGCGTTCGAGGGGATCTCAGGAAGGTCCGGAATCCATCCACAGCGGACCTTTCCCGTTGCAGTTCTCAGGAATAGCGAAACAGACGGAAGACCCTGAAATCATAGGGTTTTCCCGTTGCATGAATCAGGTGCGGAAAAGCAGCGTGGGGCGGTGCCATGAGCACCACCCCGACGATGTTATACCAACCCGCGTTGACGTTGACTCTTCGCCGCATGCCTATGATCTTGATAACAAGGGAGTTTTTTATCGCCCAAAGAGTCAACGTCAACGCGGGTT
>JAYVXQ010000484.1:0-3297 GCA_043785025.1 Acetobacteraceae bacterium | reverse complement strand
AACCGCCATCCGTTGCCATGTCCGATCATTGGCGCAGGCGATGAAAATCGGCCCATCCGCCGTCTCCAGCGCCGCTGTCGGCACGGTATCGCGGCTGTTATTGCCGAACCGGGTCGGCTCCACGCCGTTGATCAAATAATTCAACGCGTGAAACCCGACCATTGTCACGGCGGTGTCGAACAGAGCGTTTTCGATGAATTGCCCGATGCCCAACCGCTCCCGCGCGAACAACGCGGCCAGGACCGCGTTCGCCGTCATCATCGCCGTGCTCATGTCCATGATCGACGGGCCCGCGCGCATTCCCACCCGATCGGGATCGCCGTTCATCGACATGAACCCGGATTCCGCCTGCGTGATCGGATCGAACCCCAGCCGGTCGCTCAACGCCCCGTCCCGCCCGTACGCCGACACCGACGCGTAAATCAGCCGGGGGTTGCCCGCCGACACGGTGGGATAATCCAAGCCGAACTTCGCCATCACGCCGGTGGAGAAATTCTCCAGCACCACATCCGACCGGTCGATCAGATCCCGCGCGATCGCCCGCGCCTCCGGCGTGTTCAAATCCAGCGCGATGCTTTTTTTGTTACGGTTGGTCCACATATACGGCCCGCCGCCATCCGGCCCCACCGGCGGTCGGATCCGGCGGAAATCGTCGCCGCCATCCGCCTTCTCGATCTTGATCACCTCGGCCCCCATATCGGCCAAAATCATCGAGCACATCGGTCCCGCGATGAAATGACTGAAATCCGCGATCCGGATCCCCGACAGCGCCAGCGGCGCCCCCTCGGGCCGGGGAACCGGAGCACTCAACACGGGTCTGTCGATCATGGATTTTCCCCTTTTCCCGACATTATCCCGCGCATCCCCTTCCGGCCATCCCTTCCGGCCATCCCTTCCGGCCACCCCTTCCGGCCGCCCCATCGCCAAGCTAAGACAACGGCGACCATGACCCTGGACATTCTCACCTTCGGCTGCCGGCTTAACACCTACGAAAGCGAGGTGATGCGCGATCTCGCGAAAGCCCATCACGACACGGTGATCGTCAACACCTGCGCCGTCACGGCGGAGGCCGAGCGTCAGGCCCGCCAGGCCATCCGCCGCGCCGCGCGCGACAATCCCGAGGCGCGCATCGTTGTCACCGGTTGCGCGGCGCAAATCGACCCCGCCGCATGGGCTGCCCTGCCCAACGTCCACCGCGTGCTTGGCAATATCGAAAAACTGCGCGCCGAAAGCTGGATCGCGGGCGCGCCCTCCGCCGTCAGCGACATCATGACCGCGCGCGAAACGGCGGCGCATCTGGTGACCGAGTTCGCCGGCCGCGCGCGCGCCTTCGTCCAGATTCAGCAGGGTTGCGATCACCGCTGCACCTTCTGCGTCATCCCCTTCGGCCGCGGCCCCAACCGCTCGGTCCCGATCGGCGCGGTCGCCGAGCAGGCGCGGACCCTGGTCGCCAGCGGCTATCACGAGATCGTTTTGACCGGCGTCGACATCGCCTCCTACGGCCCGGATCTGCCGGGCAAGCCCGATCTTGGGCAATTGATCCGCCGTCTGCTCGCCGCCGTGCCGGAGCTGTCGCGGCTGCGCCTGTCCTCGATCGATCCCGCCGCGATCGACGAGAATTTGTGGCGTCTGATCGAAACCGAGCCGCGTCTGATGCCGCATCTGCATTTGTCGTTACAGGCGGGCAGCGATCTGATCCTGAAACGGATGAAGCGGCGCCATCTGACGGCGGACGCATCGGCGGTGATCGCGCGCGCCCGCGCGGCACGGCCCAACATCGCCATCGGCGCCGATCTGATCGCCGGTTTCCCCACCGAAACCGACGATTTGTTCGCCGAGACGCTGGATTTCGTGACGCGCCATCAACTGCCGTTCCTGCATGTTTTTCCGTACAGCGAGCGTCCCGGCACCCCCGCCGCCCGCATGCCCGCCGTCGCCAAACCGATCCGGAAGGCCCGCGCCGCCCAATTGCGCGCGGCTGGCGAAACCGCGCACGCCGCCTTCCTGACCGCGCAATACGGGCGCCAGGTCTCGATCCTGACCGAAACGGGGGCGACCGGTCACACCGAGCATTTCGCCCCCGCCCGCCTGCTGACCGGCGTGACGCCCGGCCGGCTGATCACCGCGCGCGTCACCGGCGCGGAAGGCGGCGTCTTGTTGGCGGAGGCCGCCTGATGGCGCTTGGCGGCTTCTTCGGGCGGCTGAAACAAGGTCTCACGCGCAGCACCGCGCGCATTACCGAAACGCTGACCACCGTCTTCAAGAAGCGCAAACTGGACGACGCGGCGCTGGAGGAGCTTGAGGATCTGCTGCTGTCCGCCGATCTGGGCGTTGACGCCGCGGCCCGGGTGATCGCCGCGTTCCGCCGCTCCCGCTTCGGGAAGGAAGTCACCGACGAAGAAATCAGGCAGGCGCTGGCCGAGGAAATCGCCGCGATTCTGCTGCCTGTCGCGAAGCCCCTGATCCTCGACCCGACGCTGAAACCGCATGTCGTGCTGGTCGTCGGCGTCAACGGCACCGGCAAGACCACCACGATCGGCAAGCTTGCCCGCCTGTATCATGAGGAGGGCAAGCGGGCGGTGCTCGCCGCCGGTGACACGTTCCGCGCCGCCGCGGCCGAGCAACTGCAGATCTGGGGCAACCGCGCCAATGCCCAGGTGATCGCCGGCGCCAAAGGTGGGGATTCCGCGGGGCTGGCGTTCGAGGCGCTGACCAAAGCCCGCGAGCTTGGCGCCGATGTCCTGTTGATCGACACCGCCGGCCGTCTGCACAACAAGGCCGCGCTGATGGAGGAGCTGACGAAAATGATCCGCGTCCTGCGCAAGCAGGATCCAACGGCGCCGCATTCCGTGCTGCTGGTGCTGGACGCGACCACCGGCCAGAACGCCGTGCAACAGGTGAAGGTGTTCAAGGAGATGGTGGCGGTGACCGGCCTTGTGGTCACCAAACTGGACGGCAGTGCGCGTGGCGGCATCGTGGTGGCGCTGGCCGAAGCGTTTGGTTTGCCGGTGCATGCGGTTGGCGTGGGGGAGCAGGCGGGCGATTTGCGCCCGTTCGACGCGGTCGATTTCGCGCGCGGCCTGGTGGGCGCGGAGGGGGAGTGATCGGGGTTTCACCCCATACGCCCTAAGATAATTCTTGACCCGTCTCGAATCGGTACGATTCGTAGCTCAGATGCCCAAAGCCTCTCCCCTACCGATCGACCATTTCCCCGCCTGTCTGGCGCGGCTTCCGCCTGACCTGGACATCGAAGCCGTGGCCCGCGACACCAATGCGTTCCGGCGCCGGCGCGGCGTT
>JAYVXQ010000483.1:0-3297 GCA_043785025.1 Acetobacteraceae bacterium | reverse complement strand
CGGATTTCTCCGAAACCCAGGTATATAACATACAAAGCTTAAAAAATACTTTCATCTGGGCTGGCGCAACAAAAATTCCCGGCCCACTTTCACCATCGGTTTACCGTCGTATTCAACGATATCCGCCGTCGCGTACGTCTCGTGCCACGAGTCCGGAATGAAACTACCCGTACCCACCACATCGATCGGCGTCTGGGCTTCGGCCATGACCCGGCACTTCGCCGGCCCGAACCCCGATGAGGCGACGATGCGCGCCCAACGGAATCCCGCCTCGTCCAACGCCTCCCGCATACGCCAGATCGCCGCCGCCGAAACACCAGTTCCGGTCAAATAACGAAGTTCGGTATCGTCGCGGTAATGGCGGATGGCGCCTGGGGCGTGACGTTCCAGCACGGCATAGCTGCGCGCGGGGTCCAATCCTTCGAGGAACCGTCCGCCATGCGTATCCAACCGGAACGAGAGTTTTCCCTGTGCCGCCAATTCGGGAAACCGGGCGCAGACCGCCAGGGCGTCGGTGATTTCGTGGCCATAATAATCCGCGAGCACTGTCATCGGATCGTCGGGAAACGTCTCATGAAACATTTCCGCCGCGCGCAATGTACTGCCCGCGTAGCCGATCAACGAATGCGGCATCGTGCCGAATCCGCGCGGCGCGCCAAACCAGTGCGCGGTGCCGTCATTGGCGTTGCCGATGAAACCAATCGCGCCCTCCCGCTTCGCCGCGTTGCTGCCGACCGCGCAGGCATAGGCCATCATGTCCTGCATCTCGGCACCGGCGCAGTGCCGCGCGTCCATCGCCAGAAACGAAACCTTTGGCAGCATCAAACACATTTGCCAGGCATTATGCGCCGCGACGCAGGGCGGGCCGATCTTTTGCAGCAAGATCGTTTCCATTTCCGACAAATCGCGCATGCTTCCGTTCATATACGCCAGCGGTTCCCCCGCACCCACCCATGCGCCTTCGGGATGGGTCAGCGTCAGGTCGATCGCAATGGATTTTTCGCGCCGGACCGCCTCGATCCAGCGCGTCATGATTTCCGGCGCGCAGATCACCGGACGGCGCAGAAAAATCGCATAGGTGACGCGAACGTCGCCGAACCGCTCCAGCACCTTGCGCGTGCGGGTGAAATAACTGTCGGTGCGGGCGGCGATATCCGCGCCGATATCGCCGCCCGAGGTCATCTTAACGCGCCGCCGCAGCGGGCGCGCGCCGCCGCTTCAATTCCCCCGCGACCAGGAACGCGAGTTCCAAACTCTGTTCCGCGTTCAACCGCGGATCGCAGAACGTCTCATACCGTTCCGACAAATCCGCCTCGGACAGATGCCGCGCGCCACCGGTGCATTCGGTGACGTTCTGGCCGGTCATTTCGATGTGCACACCGCCGGCCCATGTGTTCTCGGCGGCGTGGATGTCGAAGAAGGTGTGAACCTCGGACAGGATTTCGTCGAAATTCCGCGTCTTCAGTTTTGACACGGTGCTGATCGTGTTGCCGTGCATCGGATCGCACAGCCAAACGACCTTATGGCCGGAGCGTTCCACCGCGCGCACCAAATCGGGCAATGTGTCCCCGACCTTGCCGGCCCCCATGCGGCTGATCAG
Organism: Acetobacteraceae bacterium; assembly: GCA_043785025.1. Lineage (GTDB taxonomy): Bacteria > Pseudomonadota > Alphaproteobacteria > Acetobacterales > Acetobacteraceae > Rhodopila. The sequence goes on along the minus strand of JAYVXQ010000483.1, from coordinate 1,697 downwards.
CGTCATGCGGCCCGCCTCGTTCGCCGGATTGAGCACATCCAAAAGCCGCAACAAATCATCGGGCTTCTGCGTCGGGCCGACCTTCATGCCAAGGGGATTTTTGACGCCGCGCAGAAATTCGACGTGCGCGCCGTCGATTTGCCGCGTGCGATCGCCGATCCACAGGAAATGCGCCGAGCAGCCATACCAGTCGCCCGTCGTCGAATCGATCCGCGTCAGCGCCTGTTCATAAGGCAATAGCAGCGCCTCATGGCTGATGTAAAAATCGGTCTCGCGCAGGCCCGAGGTATTCTCACTGGTCATGCCGCACGCGGTCATGAACGCCAGCGTCTCATCGATACGTCCAGCGAGGTCACGGTATCGCTCGGCGAGGGGGGAGGCCTCGACAAATCCCAGATTCCACCGATGCACTTCATGCAAATCCGCGTACCCGCCGGAGGCGAAGGCGCGCAGCAAATTCAGCGTGCTGGCGGACTGGAAATACGCGAATTCCATCCGCGCGGGATCGGGAATGCGCGCGGCGGCCGAAAAATCGGGACCGTTGATAATATCGCCGCGATAACTCGGCAATGTCACGCCGTCGATCGTTTCGTTATCGGACGATCGGGGCTTGGCGAATTGCCCGGCCATGCGGCCCATTTTGACCACGGGCACCGAGGCACCGAAGGTCAGCACCACCGCCATCTGCAACAGCACGCGAAACTGATCGCGAATGATGTTGGCGGTGAAATCGGAAAAACTCTCGGCGCAATCGCCACCTTGCAGAACGAACGCCTTGCCCTCGGACACCCGCGCCAGCGCGTCCTTCAACCGCCGCGCCTCGCCGGCGAACACCAGCGGCGGATATTTGCCAAGCTTGTGCTCCATCGTGTCCAGCGCCGCCGCGTCGGGATAGGTGGGCGCCTGCCTGATCGCGCGATCGCGCCAGGTATTGGGGGACCAGGTCAGGGACGTCGGGGCATCGTTCATCGGGATTCTCCTCGCGCGTCGTTATGTCGCGGTTCCGCCGGTTTGGCCATTCCCGGGGCCTGAACGGGCGGCGGAGGCGGCATCGCGGGTTGGGCGATCACGTCGAAATCGAAAACGCTGGCGGGCATGACACGCTCCTGATCCATGAGAGGACCACCAACACCAGAGCGGGAATTTGAGATGCCGGGAGATCCGGTCATAAAAAAAGCCGCCCTTGGATTGGCGGCTTTGGGTGTGTGCTACGAACGCAGATCCCTGACCGCTGGCGTATACCAACGGTACCAAAATCGGGAGGTGAGCGCGCACGTAACCATAGCCTCTCTTAGCTCGCCTGTTTGTACTGGGCAAGCCCCCGTCTACCCGCCCGTATAGACCCGAACCCCATCCTTCCACGTCCCCAGAACAACCCCCTCCAAAGCCCGCCCATCGAACGGTGTATTCCGCGCCTTGCCCGGCAGCCGTCCCGCCTTGACCTGCCAGCTTCGTTCCGGATGAAACAAGCACAAATCCGCCGCGCCACCCTTCACGAACCGTCCGACATCAACGCCCAACAACCGCGCCGGCCCCAAGGTCAGCAACGCAATCGCCGCGTTCAACGACATATCCCCGTTGTGAACCCGTGCCAAAGTGACCGCCAGCAACGTCGCCAACCCAACCCCGCCGGCACTCGCCTGCGCGAAAGGCAGCCGCTTATCGTCGACATCGCGCGGCTGATGGTTCGACGCGAT
>JAYVXQ010000482.1:0-10661 GCA_043785025.1 Acetobacteraceae bacterium | reverse complement strand
CAATCGGATCGCCGTGACCAAACCGTTATCCTCTCACGAGAACAACGCATGGGCGCCGCCAACGTATCCCTTCCAATCATATTCAATTGTCAAAGAGCACTTCGGGGAAGCCCCGGAAGCCCGTTCCAAACCCTCAGGTCCGTCTCGGGAGGCGCCTTGTAGGCGCCGTCCCTGGGGGTGTCAACGCGATTAACGGCCCTCATGCGATTTTTTTATGATTTTTTTATAACCTGTTGATATCAAACGAAAATGGACCTTGATAGCGGTGAAAAGAACCACTTTCCGCCAAATTTATCGCACCGCGGCATCGCTCATAACCAACGCGTGGTCACCTCCCCGGCCAATAAATACACCCCCACCGTCTCCAAATTCGTCCGCCGCTCCGGCAATTGCCGCGAGAGGCTGTTCCCATCGCGCAACCGCCGCTCGAACGGTTGATCGTCGAAAAACGCCGTCGATCCCGCCTCATGATACACGTGATGCACCACAGCCCGCGCGATGTGGATGGCATAGGTCGTGGTCTGACGCACCGCGACGCGATCCTCCAGCGTGTTCGTCACGCTGGCCCAACAGGCGTCGAAGGCTTGCATCACGCCGGCTTGCGCCGCTTTCAACGCGGCGTCGGAATGACCGATCAGATGTTGAACCGCGTGATTGCCGCGCAAGGCGTCCGAGCTCCAGGCCTGGGTTTTGCCTTTCGCCAACGCGATCAACCCATCCAAGGCGCCGCGTCGATCCGGTGCGCGGCTTCTTGCGGCAGGGAGGTGGCGGCAGGGGGGCGAGCGAACGCGCGCGATCCAGACGGTCCGCGCCTACTCCCGGTTCCTCGGCTGGCGTGTCGATTGACATACCGGGGGGCGTCTCGCAATACTCACCGGTAGATTGGGAAGGATTTGAGGCGCTGCCCCAAACCCCGCGAGGAGGCTCTGCCTCCTCGACCTCCGCCACGGGCGATAGCCCTTGGATCCCGATCCATTCAGGTCCTCTTGGGAGGGCCTAAAAAAGATGGCGGCCCAGGGACCCTGTCCCTGGTGGGGAGCCAAGGGACAAAGCCCCTTGTCTGGGCTTGGGCCAGCGCCCCAATTCCTTCCCCATCGCGCCCCGGCAGGAGACGTTAAGTGAGCGACCCGCAAACCTCGACCGTCGACGTCAACGGATATGCCACGCGCGTCTGGCGCAAAGGCAGCGGCCCCAAACTCGGCTTCCTCGCCGGCTTCGGCGGCATGCCGCGCTTCATGCCCATCCTCGACGAACTCGCCAAAAGCCGCACACTCATCGTCCCCTCCCTCCCCGGCTTCCCCGGCGGCGAACGCGGTCATTCCGTCCTCGACACACATCTCGACTGGATGCTGGCGGTGCGCGAAATCCTGGAACGCGCGGACCTGCACGGCGCCGATCTCGCCGGCAGCTCCGTCGGTGCCTCCCTGGCACTCGACACCGCGGCCCTTTGGCCCGCCTCGATCCGCCGCCTCGCGTTGATCGCCCCATTTGGCTTGTTCAACGAAACCGATCCGCCCACCGACCCATGGGCGCAACGCGCCGACCAGGTGGCGGGCCTGATGTGCGCCAATCCCGACATTTACAAAGCCATGAAATCCCCGCCCGAGGGCGCCAACTCCATCGAATGGCCGATCGAACAGGTCCGCGCCGCCGAGGCCGCCGCGCGTATCTTCTGGCCCCTCGGCAACACCCGCGTCGAAAAACGCCTGCGCCTGATCACCGCGCCAACGCTTCTGATGTGGGGCGAGCACGACAAAATCATGCCCCGGTCCTATGCCGACATTTTCGCCAAAGGCATCGCCGGCGCAACGACCATCCAGGTCATCCAAAACGCCGGCCATTTGGCCGAGCTTGATCAACCCGAGGCCGTGGCACGCGCCATCCTCGATTTCACGGCGTGAATGCAATGAACCTGGACAACGATACCAAAGCCGTCATCGACATGATCCGGCTGGCCAATCGTCCCCCTTTCGAAACGCTCAGTCCCGCCGAGGCGCGCGAGGCCTACGCCGCCAGCCGGCGCCTGATGCAACCGCCACCCGAGGATGTCGGCGAATCCCGCGACATCGAAATCCCCGGCCCGCTTGGCGCCATCGCCACGCGTTTGTTCCGCCCGATCAACACCGCGGCGAATGATATATTGCCCGCTTTGGTGTTCTACCACGGCGGCGGCTGGCTTCTGGGCAATCTCGACAGCCACGACGGGGTCTGCCGCCGCTTCGCCAACGCCGCGCGCTGCCGGGTCATTTCGGTCGATTACCGCATGGCGCCCGAGCATGTGTTTCCCGCCGCCGTCAATGATTGCCTGACCGTTACCAAATACGTCTTCGCCAACGCCGCCACACTGGGCATTGACGCCAGCAAAATCGCGGTCGGCGGCGATTCCGCCGGCGGTAACCTCGCCGCCGTCATGGCGCTGATGGCCCGCGACGGAGACTTCCCCGCCCTCGCCTTCCAACTTCTGATCTACCCCGCCACCGACATGGCGATGGTCACCGAGTCCGCGCGCAACACCGGACCCGGCGTGCCGCTGACCTCGACGACCATGAAATGGTTCATCGCTCATTACGCCAAGGGCCACGAAACCGACTGGCGCGCCTCGCCTTTACGCGCCGCCAGCCTCGCCGGCACCGCGCCCGCTTTGGTGCTGACCTGCGGCGTCGATCCGCTGCGCGACGAAGGCATCGCTTATGCCAGACGCCTGGAGCAAGAAGGCGTGCGCGTCGTGCAAATCCATTGCTCCGACCAGATCCACGGCTTCATGAGCATGGGCCGGTTGATCCGCGCCGCCGACCAATCGATCGACATGATGGCCAGGGTGCTGAAACAGGCGCTATGGCCGCCAGGTCCGGTGGTTTGAATCGCGGTCGGCTAACGGATAAAAGTTTTTGCTTCTTTTTTCAAAAAGAAGCGCTTCCTGTCTGTTCTTTTTTAGTTTCGTCTACCCAATCAAAATCGCGTTACGCAGCGCCAAAGGTGCCCGAATGCGATGCAACGGATCCCAACTGCCGCCAATCCCCCGAATGACCACGGTGCCGAATCCCAGAATCCGCCCATAAATCCCCTGGATCACGTCGACCGTTTCGACCTTGGTGATATTGATCTCCTCGGTGCGGCGCGAAATCCATCCGGTTTTGTGAATAATCCGTTTGTCCGTGACAACGATTTCCGTCGTCACCCGCTGAAACCACGCGCGGAAAAACGCGATCGCCGCCCCCAGAAACAGCACCATCGCGAGCACGATCCCGCCCGGCACCAGCGCCATCGCGATCGACGCGCCGATCGCCGCGAGCAACCACAGGATCGCGTATTTATAAATGATCCAGTGCAGGCGGCCGGCATATTTCACCGTCTCGCCCGCCTGCAAAACCTTTGTGTAATAGGCCAGGTCAGATCACTCCTTCTTCCGCCAGCCGCTCAACATCCGACGCGGTCATCCCCAACATCGTCGTCAGCAGCCACGCATTATCCTCCCCATATCCCGGCGCCCCACGATCGATCGGACCCCCAATATATGCCGGAGTCCGCGAAAATTTCATCGGCAGCTCATACACCGGCCAGGTGCCGATTTTTGTCCCGGTGACCTCGGTCAACCATTTCAGATGCCGCAACTGCGGATCGTTCTCGCACCGATCCTCGGCGTTCTGACACACTCCCGCGGGAACGCCGGCGTTTTGCAAGACCGTCATTACGTCCTCGGCCGTGCGCGTCGCGGTCCAGGCCCCGACGGCTTCATCCAGCGCATCCTGATGCGCCATCCGATCCGCCAGCGTGGCGAACCGCGTTTCGGTGATCCCCGCCAGCCGCGCGACGACGTCCCAATGCGCCTCGGTGAAACACGCGATCGCCACCCAACGGTCCCGCCCCTGACACCGGTACGCCCCATGCGGCGCGGCGGGAATATAGGGCGAGCGATTGCCGTAACGCCGCCATTCCCGCCCATTCGCCGACCAGTCCAGCACCGTCGGGCCGGTCAGGAAAAGCCCGGATTCACACTGAGAGGCATCGATCCACTGCCCCTCCCCGGTCTTCTCCCGATGATAGATCGCGCCCAACAGCGCCAGCGCGTACCCGTACGCCCCCATCCAATCGAGAAACGAATACCCCCATCCCGTCGGCATCGCCGGTTCCGGCAGTCCCGACATATCGCCCTGGCCCGCGAAGGCCGCCGCCACCGGCCCCACTGTGCGCATCCGCCCATAGGTGCCATGCGCCCCCATGCCGGATTGCTGAATATAAATAATATCCGGCCTGATCTTCTTCATCACGTCATAGCCAAGCCCCAACCGGTCCAGCACGCCCGGCGAAAACCCCTCGGCCACGACATCGCAAATCCGCACCAGATCCTTCGCGATCTGTAATCCTTTCGGATGGCGAATGTTCAACGAGATGCCGCGCTTCCCCGCGTTTTTATTGTTGAACTGCCCGCCCATGTTCAGGTCTTTCACCCCCGGCAGAGGGCCCGTCGCCGCATCCCGCGCGGCCCGCCCGCCCACCGGCGCCATTGCCGCCAACCGTGTATCCGGATTGTCTTTCCATTCGACCTTGTAACTTTCCGCCCCCATCGCCGCCAGAAACCGCGTCCCGCCCGCCGAGGCCAAAAACCACGCGAAATCCAAAATCTTCACACCCTGCAACGGAAACGGTTTTTTGTGCAGTGCCGAAACAATCTCCCGCTCATACGGTTTCGGTTGCGCCGGCACGGACGGACGCCGCGCGCTTTCGGCCAGCACCGCTTCGGTATCCTCCCCCACCAGAGGCGCCCGCCGCCCCACCTTCCAACTCGTCGCCGTCGCCAGCCATTTACTGGTCGGATAGCGGAACGACCGTCCGAGTTCCGGATGATGCACATCGGCGAAACTCCGGCGTTTCAACCAATGCTCATCCAACGCATTCTCATGCGGCTTACGAACCGGCGCCCACAGCAACCCCGCGTCCTGCGCCGCCCGCCAGGGCATGTCCTTATAGGTCCAGGCGCGCACGAAGCGTTGCACCACATCCAGCATATGCGCCCGCGACTCGTCGGACGCCGTGGACCCCGGCACCGCCCGCGCTTTCAGATCGACATCGGGACCCGGCGGTTGCAAATCCGCCTGCATGCCGTACGTCGCGAGCATGGGCACGAGGTTATTCAGATCCCGCGCCCCCATCCCATGCGACATATACCACCGCCCATCCTTGGTATGAACGATGCTCGGCGACGCGTTCGGCGTTTCCAGCGCATGCCGGCTGGTCTGCCGCCACAATGGCACGCGCCGCATGACCCAGTTCATGATGTCCAGCTCAGGGTTTTTCGACACCGCCTCATGGATCGCCACCGAAACATCCTGACCGAGACCAGTGCGATGCCGGTTGATCAACGCCGCGATCACGCCGGTCGCGAGCTGTTCCCCGGCGATGTGATAGGCATGAAACGCCTGTGGCGCGATCGGCGGCGAGTCATAATGCAAATTCGGATCGGGATCGTACCCGCAATTCATCATGATCCCGCCCAACGCGAGGTGGATCAGATCGGATCCCTGAAAATTCTTCCACGGCCCGTCATCGCCAAACGGCGTGATCCGCGCGATCACCAGTTTGGGAAAGCGCTTTTCCAGATCGGCGCGGTCGATCCCCAAGGCCACGCACAAAGCGCCGCAACTGGAATCCAGCAGCACATCGGCGCCTTCCAGCAGCCCCAACAACGACGACTGTCCCGCGGTTTCCCGCAAATCCAGCACGACGGATTTCTTGGCGCGATTATAATGCCAGAAAAACAACGACCGCTCCGGACCCGGCTGATCGTCCAAAAACGGTCCGATCCGCCGCGTCGCGTTGCCCTCGGGCGGCTCGATCTTGATCACCTCCGCACCGAGTCCCGCCATCAACAGGCCAATATATTCCCCGCGCTCATCGGCGACCTCGATCACCCTTATCCCATCCAGCATGCCCGGACCGGCATTGCCCATGGTCGTGCCCGGACCCGTGGCGATCTCACTCATATCGATCATGATCTTAAACTCCCGCCGGCCGTGTCCGCGCCAGCATCTCCAGCAGCGTCGCATTGACCCATTCCGGCGATTCATACGCGGCCCAATGACCCGTTTTGGGAACGATACGAATATCGGCATCCGGCTTGCGCGCCCGCAACGCCGCCACCCGCTCGGGTCCTTTCGGATTGGCGGGCGCGTCCAACTCCCCCCACATCCCATTCAACGGCACTTTCAAGGCCTCCAGCGCCGCGACGATCGCCCCACTGCGCGAAATCGCAGGCGTCCGCAACCGCGAGCGGACGGTATTCCAGTCCTGAATCTCGATGGCCAGATCGTCGATTTTCGCGGGATCGGCGATCATCAACCGATTGAGGTTCACCCGATGCGTCTCCCGCCGCGCCTCACCCTCCAGATGCCGCACTTTCTCCAGCCGTACCGCGCTGCCCAAGGTCGCGTTATTCCCCACACCGGCGGAGCCTATGATCGTCACGGATCGCACGACATCCCCGCGCAACACCCCGACGCAGGCCGCCATGGTGCCGCCAAACGAAAACCCCACGACGTCATAGGTCACACCCGCGCCAATAATCGCCGTGATGCCATCAGCGACAATCGTCGCGATCGCGTCGGCGTTCTCCCCATCGGGCGGAAAATCCGAGTCGCCCAGACCCGGCAAATCCGGCGCCAGCACGCGATAAGTCTCGACCAGCACGGGGATCGTCCGCACCCAATGGCGCCACGATCCGGCCCCGCCGTGAAACAGCACGACGACGGGCGCGCGTCCCCCCGAACGATCCCATTCATGCCACACCATCCGGCCGGTGCCACACGGCGTCTCTTGCCGTTTGGCCGCGGCCTGCATCGTATCCAGCACGCCCCGAGGCTCCGTCACTACCGTATCGTTCATCGCCGTCACGACCTTCTCATCACGCATTTCCGGTGAATTTTACGAACACCAGGCACAATCACCAAATCACCCTTTCGGGCGCACATCGTCGACCCGCAGGATCACCGCGCCCGGATCGGTCGTGCTCGCGAACCGCGTCAGCCGCATCGTCCAATCGCGTTCCGCCCGCGCGATTTCCTCGTCCACGGCACCACTTTTCGGAAACAGGCAGAACCCATCCGGCAGCAATAATGGGTGCGCGAACCGCAGCAACATCGGCAGCGGCGCCAAAGCACGGCTGACCACCAAAGGCGCGGGCGCCACACGGGCTTTCTCCACCATTGTCGCATGGACGCGCGCGGGTGCGCCGGTGACGAACACCGCCTCGCGCAAAAACGCCGCTTTGCGCTGATCCCGTTCGATCAGATCGACCTCGATCCCAAACACGATCGCCAGCACCAACCCCGGAAATCCCGCCCCCGACCCCATGTCGATCAGCCGGGACGGCAGAGGTCCGCACACCGATCCCAATTGCAGGCTGTCCGCGATATGCCGCGTTTCCAGCAGCGGCATATCGGCGGCGCTGACCAGATTGATCGTCGCGTTCCATTTCGTGAGCAATTCGACATAAGCCGCCAGCGCCGGGATCATCGCCCAACCGCCGTCGTGGAAAAAACCTTGCGCGAAACCGCCATCCCGTGAAGATACCACGATCGACCATGCACCGGAAACTCATGACGATCGTTTTCATCGGCGACATTCACCAGGCCTGGCACCATATACAGGCCGGACTGCCCCAATCCCTCAAAACCGCCATCCTGTTGGGCGACATCCAATGTGACCGCCCGCTGGACGAGCTCGCGGCTCCCTTGCTGGACCGAGGCATCGCCGTGCACTGGATCCACGGCAATCACGATAATGACGGCGGTCCCGACATGTGGGCCAACCTCGCCTCGCCCGGGCGCAATCCCCGCACGGCCCAGGGGGCTTTGCACGCACGGGTCGTTATAATCGACGGGATCCGCATCGCCGGCCTCGGCGGAACGTTCCGCCCGCGCATCTGGTCGCCGCCGCTGAAACCGCGTCTTCATCGTCGCGCCGAACTGCCGGATGACATGGCATCCCTCGGTCCCGCCTACGGGCTCAATCAACGCGCGGCCATCGCGCATTCGTTGTCGTCCTCGGCCATCTGGCCGGAAGACATCGACGCGCTGTCCCGCCAAAAAGCCGATATTCTGGTCACGCACGAGGCGCCGTCCAGCCACCCCGCCGGCAATCGCGCCCTCGACGATCTCGCTCATGCGATGGGCGCCCGCCTGATCGTGCACGGCCATCACCACGTCAACAGCGTGGCCCACGACGACAGCGGCATGAGCGTGCTCAGCGTCGCCGCCGCGTGGGGCATCGGGTTGGATAAAACCGTGCTGTGGGCAGGAGAAAAACCACGCCCCCTGCCCTCACCCACAGACGGATGGCGGGTTCAGTCGATCGCCGCGTGAACCAAATTCGATACGCGATCCAACCGTGACGAGTGCCAGGGATCGTCCTGCATCCGGTTCGTCAGATAGGTGAACGAAACCCCCGCCGTCGGATCGGTCCAGGAATACGAGGTCCCCGCGCCGCCATGCCCGAACGTCACCGGCGCGCCGATGGTGCCCAATCCCCGGATCCGGTCGCTCTCACCGCGCACATGCGGGCCCAGGCCGCGATGCATCGGGATCCCGTCCATCTGATGGTCCCCCATCTCCCCGGTATGGCCCTTGGAGACATAGGAAATCAGCCGCGGCGAGAACAACCGCGTATCCCCCAGCCGTCCGCCATGTCCCAACATTTGATAGAACGCCGCCATCCCCCGCGCCGTCGCGTAGCCGCCGCCTGAGGGCAATCCCGCCGCCTTGAAGGAAGCCGAGTTATCCCGCGCCTCCTTGGCATAGGTATCCGCGCAGCGCCCCTGCATCGCCTCGGGCACACCCACGAAAATATCGTTCTCCAGTCCCAACGGCTCCAGCACCCGCGTCCGGATCACATGGCGATAATCCTGACCGGTGACCGCCTCGATCACCATCGCCTGCGTCAGATGCGCCGCGCGGGCGTGGTATTGCAGCTTCGTGCCGGGCGTCCACTCCAACGAGAAATCGCAGACCTCAGCCCGCATTTTCACGTGATCGGTCCAGGTCGATTGCGTGACGTCGCCATTGGGAAAACCGCCGGTATGGGTCATCACCTGTTCCATGGTGACGTGGCTTTTCCCGCGCGTGGCGAATTCCGGCAGGAACTCCGCCACGCGGTCCATGAACGACAGCTTGCCTTCCTCGACCAACGTCCACACCGCCGAGGACGTCAGCACCTTGGTCTGGCTGAACAGCAAAAACAGCGTCTCGTTGGTCGCGGGGACCCGCCCGCCCTCGGTCTTCGCGTCGCCATAGGTGCGGAACAGCGCCAGCTTGCCGTGCCGCGCCAGCGCGATCTGCGCCCCAGGATACCGCCCTTCCTCGATATGGGAGCGGATCAACGCGTCCAGGTGATCCAGCGGTTTGGTGGCGAACCCAAGACTTTTTGGATCGCCCGAGGGAAGTGGATACATGGCTCAGCCTCCTTTCGCGTATTTGCCGGTCAATTGCGGCGTCGGGCCTTCCTGGCCCGCCTGCTGCCGATCCAGCCGGGTCGCGCGCGCCCAGGTCCGCTTGAACTCATCGCGGATCTTAAACGACAACCGCCCCAGACCCTGAGTTTCCAACTCCACGGTATCCCCGTCCATGAAGCTCGACAGACCCCGGTGATTGGTGCCGGTCGCCAGAATATCGCCGGGCTCCAGTGTGTGGATCGAGGTCACCCACTCGATGCAGCGCGCGATATTATGCGCCATGTCATCGGTGTTGAATTTCTGCTTCACCTCGCCGTTGACCCACAACGTGATCGGCAGTTTTTGCGGATCGGCGATTTCATCCTTGGTCACCAGATACGGCCCGATCGGGGCGAAGGTATCGCGTGATTTCATCTGAAAGAACACGTTGCCGGGCGGCGGCAGCCCGCGCGCCGAGCCGTCGATGAAGTTGATATAGCCAAAGATGTATTCCATCGCCTTCGACGCGGGCACGTTCGTCGCGCGCTTGCCGATGACCACAGCCATCTCGGCCTCGCCCTCGAAAATCGTCGCGGGCACGTCAGGCAGCACCATCGTATCGCCCGGCCCAATGATCGCCGTCGGCGCCTTATGGAACGCGTTGATTGGCGCTGGTTTCGCCAGCGTTCCGTCTTCCATGTAATTCACCGCCATGCAGACGATGTTCCCCGGCTTGGGCAATGGCGGGCGCACCCGCACCCCAGAAATCGGCACGCCGGGACCCGCGGACGCCGCCTCCAGCTTCGCCCGGTACGTGTCGAACCGCGCGATCAATCCGCTCATCAGATCGCCTGGACCGGTATGCGGGATATCCTGAACCGAAGATGTCACGTCGACGATCATGTCGCGCTTGACGACGCCGAGTTTGAAATCATCGAAAAACGCCAGTTTCATGGTCTTCACTCCCCATCCCGTTCACGCTCCTGATAGTCTTGCCGCTTTCCGGGAACCCGGCAACCACGCCAGTTGCCGCCAGGCGCCAGACAAGGCAAAGAGCGCCGCACGGCCAACGCACCGCGCCGCAACGTTTAAGAGGTATTCCGCGCATGACTGTCATCGGCTTCATCGGTCTCGGCAACATGGGCGGGCCCATGGCCGCCAACCTGGTCAAAGCGGGCCATTCGGTCACCGGCTATGACCTTAGCCAACCCGCCCTCGACGCGCTGAAAGCCGCCGGCGG
>JAYVXQ010000481.1:0-10668 GCA_043785025.1 Acetobacteraceae bacterium | reverse complement strand
ACCCGTATTCTCGATCTCCTGGCAGGAAGATGGTGGCCCATTCGTAACGGCTCCGACCCGGAAGGGATTTGGCCAGGTCGTCATCGGGCGCATGGCGGAAGCCGCCGTCGAGGGTCGCGCCGAGATCGATTTTCGGGAGAGTGGGCTGTCGTGGACCCTTCGCGCGCCGGTGGAGAATGCATTGGCGTTAACCGAACTCGGATTGCCATAGGAGCATACCATGACATTCAATAGTCCCGCCCGGCATGTCCTCATCGTCGAGGACGAACCATTGCTCGCCTACGCCCTCGAAGAGCTGGTCATCGACGCCGGTTTTCTGATCGCGGGCGTGGCGGCGAAGCTCGAGACGGCGCTCGCGATCATCGAAAGCGGCGTCTGCGATGCCGCCATCATTGACGCCAATCTGAAGGGCGTAAGCTCGGCTCCCGCTGGGTTGGCGCTGACGGCACGCCAGATACCTTTTATCGTCCTTTCGGGTTATTCGCGCGACCAGCAGCCAGGCGCCTTCGCCGGAGCACTTTATCTTCAGAAACCGTGCCGGCCTGAACGCCTCATTCAGACATTGCGCAGCATCTTGCCGACTCAATCGATTTCCTGATCACCCACCTTCGTCAGCTACCCATGGCTGTGGATACCACGATCCGTGCCGCATGCGGCCGGACCGGTGCGTCACGGTCACGCACGTGCGCGGGCAGCACCAGGGCGATGCGAGTGCTGGTCAAGCGCATCCTTCGCAAACATGGATAGGAGAGATAGCGAACCTCATCGATCACCAGCAGCTGGGGCCGCGCGTAACGGAACGAGTCAACGACTTTGATACACCGGTCTTCTTCCTTGTCCCTGAGCAATACTGCCCGAGGGTCAGGACACGAGCTTAAATTCCAAACCCGGGTGTATCAAAGTCGTTGACACGTTCCGCCGCACACCAAAACGCCGGGAGCGATGGCCAGATAAAAACGACGCTCGTTACAAATTACGGGCGGCAACTTGGTTGACACTCGCCGACGTCCCGCCGATCGCGTCCGGTGCCAACCGCTGCGTGAACACACCCTGTGTGTCGCCAAGCGCATCGAGACCGAATTGGAGGAGGAGCCGTCTTGTTTCATCGATGGCGGTGCGCACGGTCCCGATCAATCCAACCCCGCATTGGGGGTGGCTCCCTTCTGTGTCATCCTGGGCTGGCTCCACAAGGAGGATGTGCTTTTCGTGAGAGACCATTCATAGGACCCGTCCAACAGACATCGCGACGACTTATGCCTCTTTCGTTCCCAGGTGGGACTTACGAATCAATAATCCGATAAAAGCTGGAGTAAACAAGTGGGATGAACGAGATAAATGGAAGAAGTCCTGGCGAGGTCATCGCGTTGCTGAATCGGCGCCGGCGGCTTGGATATCGTCCCGGCGCGTCCGACGGCAACCGGATTGGCCTCATCGTCGAGGGCGGTTCCATGCGAGGAGCCATCAGTTCCGCGGCACTGGATGCATTACATCGATTGGGGTACGGAAACTGTTTCGACGAGGTATGGGGCACATCGTCGGGCGCGATCAACGCGGCCTATTTCGTGAGTGGCCAAATCGGCCTCGGAACGGCCATCTATTACGAAATCGCGACCGATCCGGCCTTCATAAATATACGGAAATGGCCAAACATTCTCGATATAGACTGGTTAATCGATAGCTTGATCGCATCGGGAAAGATGCTGGATATTGAGTCGATCATGCGATCCGGAACCGATTTGTATGTTTCGACGACCGAGGTCGATACCGGAGTGGCGGCATTTTTTTCCAACCGCGACGGCAGACCGGAAATCATCGTCCCAGCCCTGCGCGCGTCCGTATGCGCGCCGCTGTTCACGGATCGGACGGAACGGATAGACGCGCATTCTTATAACGACGGCATGGTTCAAGCAGGCATTCCCGTGGCCGCCGCCGCGGTCCGTTGCACGCATCTCGTGGCAGCCCTTACAAGAGAGATGGGCTACCGGAAACGAAAACCGTCGATGTTTTCTTTCTACGAGCGCTTTCGGCTTCGTGGCTATTCGCGAGCGTATTGCCACAACTATCGCATGCGTCATATCGCTTATAACGAGGCGCTCGAGATCCTGTTCTCGGGACAGGCCGGACCGCGGTCGCTGGTGATCGCACCGGCCACCCGCCAAGAGGTTATCGGCAATTCCGATACACGGGTGGCGTCGGTAAAACAGGCGATCCGTGCCTCGCGGGCACGTGTCGAAGCGATACTTCCCGCGGAACGCGGTGCGCCCGAAATGCCCGGGAAATGAGTGTGTTCGCGCGATGCCACCTGGGCACGACCGGTCCCGAGGCGCCCAGCCAGGTGCTTTCGGCTGCCCGTTTCGTTCACGCGCTTCCTCGTGCCAAGACGCCGGGTCCTCCTCGCGTTCGTTCCCATGCTGCTCCGCCCAATGGAGACCGGCGATACACACTCTCGCGCCGGGTATTCTTATGCCTTGCCGCGTCAATACGTTCATTCGCGAAGCGGGGGCCGAACTCGGCCGTATCGCGCGCCTAGCGGCTGGTTCGGACGCCCGCCGCGCCGCGCTGAAGCAGTTTCTCGATCAGGTCGTCGATCTACCAGAACTCGCCCGTTTTTGTCTGGGCCGATTCTGGAACGAGGCCGACGAGAGTTTCCGGCAGCGGTATTTGACGCTTTTCGAGACCGTGATTTTTCTCAATGTCCAGAACCGTCTCGGCGCATACCGGGAGGGCGGGTCGAACGCCATCGTTGGCGCCGCCAGATCGGTGGGAGACGGCTACGACGTTCCAACATCTGTCCGTTCCGACAACGACACGCCGGTCAACATTATCTGGCGAGTGTCGTTTACCTTTGGCGGTCCCAGAATCACGGATGTGACGGCGGAAGGAATTGGGTCTGTCGTCAATTCGCGGTGAAGCGAGGGACAGGCGTCATTCAGGCCAGCCGGCCCATGAACTGGCGGGTTTCGACGGAATGGGACGATCGCATGAGATGGCCCCTCAGGTTCGACCGAGTCCGATCGGCCACGGTCCGGGGCAAAGTGCGTGGATCGTCCGATTATGGCTTCCGGCGCGGTGGTTGCTTCGATTCATGAGGTGTCAGCTCCAACGAAAGCTGACCCCATGCGCCCCCACCAGCTCCGCGATGACCAATGGGACCTGATCAAAGATGGTCTGCCCGGACGGGCGGGATCGGTCGGCGTCACGGCCGCGGATAATCGCCGGTTCGTCGATGCGGTGATCCATCGATACCGCACCGGTATCCCCTGGCGGGACCTTCCCGCGAGCTTCGGCGATTGGAACAATACTCATCGGCGATGGAGCCGGTGGGCTAAAAGCGGCGTGTGGGTCAGCATTCTCGCATTGTTGGCTGTCGATACCGACAACGAATACGCGATGATCGACAGTACCATTGTGCGAGCCCATCAACACAGCGCCGGTGCCAAAAAAAAGCCGGAGAAGATCAGGCGATCGGGCGAAGCAAGGGCGGTCTGAGCACCAAAATCCACGTTTTGGTGGATGCTCTCGGCAATCCCCTGAAGATCACGCTGACCGCCGGACAGGTTCATGATCTGGCCGGGGCTGACGTGCTGGTGCCTGGGATGGAGGCGGAAGCGTTGCTCGCGGACAAAGCTTACGACGCCGATAAGCGGGTGATCAAACCGCTGGAGGCAGCGGGGAAAACGGCCGTGATCCCACCGAAGCGAAATCGGAAAATCCCCAGAGCATATGACAAGGTCCTGTATGAGGCTCGTCATTTAATCGAGAATTTCTTCTGCTGGGTCAAGCAATTCCGGGCGATCGCGACACGTTACGATAAAACCGCGAGGAACTTCCTGGCCGCATTCCACATGGTCGCCGCGCTTTGTCGGCTCAATTGACGACAGACCCAGTTCGCGGGTGACTTTGCGTAGCGATTTCGCGTCCTATCTGCGGCAGAACGGTAACGATCTCAACGCGCTTCTGGGCGCCATGCAACGCATGATCGCGGGCTCATGACCGGATTTCGCCGCGTCGCCCGAGAAGCAGGACATTCGCGAATGGCGTGCCGTGAAAACTTGGCGCGGTCTCGACCACGAAACCCGCCTCCACCATGCGCGCGCCAATGTCCGCGAGCTTGAGCGGATTAACGAAGGCGCCGGAGCTTGGCAGGAAGCGCCGTGTGAGACGCTCCGCGGCCATCGCCAACGCGCCGCGCGCGCCCCGGTCGCTGTCCAGTGTCCGCACCAGCCATTGGCTCCGCACAGCCCGGCCCGACGCGTCGAGGAGGCGGTATTGAACCTCGCAGGTCAATTGGTACAGAACGTCGATCATCATGATCGTGTCAGCGTCCGGCACGCTTTGATCGATGGCGAGATCGCGCGCATGACCTTCGAAACGCAATCCGGACAGCGCTACCTTGGCCTGATCCAAATGGGTCCGGTTCCAGTCGAACCCGGTGACCCGCGTCGCCATGCCTGTCTCCAGCAGCAACGCTGCGAGTTGCCCGCGCCCGCAGCCGATATCCACGACGTGTCCGAACCCTCCGCCCAGAGCCATCAGGTCGCGGTAGATGGGATCCAGGCGCAATTTCGACGCGACAAACCAATACGCATACTGTCCGCACACACGGTAGCGCCGGGCGGCTTGGCCCAACGCATGGGTTTGGCATGAGAGCGTCATGGCACCGCCGGGACGGCGACGATCCGGACCGCATCCATATCGGACGCGACGGCCTCGCGATGTTCATGCTGTCGGTTCTGACGACGATCGCGACGGGCGGCTTGTCCTATGTGTTCGCGATGGCGTGGATGGTACGGAACGCGACGCGTGGCGCCAAACCAATTCCGGACGGGACCCCTGTCCTCGTTCTTGGCGTGCGGCTTGCCGCGGACGGTGGCATCGCGCGTGAATTCCAGGAGCGATTGGACCATGGCGCCAAGCTGGCGCTTGGCATGACGCACGGCGAAATCGTTGTGCTCGGGGGGGTGACCCGGCCAAACACACCGAGCGAAGCCGATACAGGCAAAGATTACCTGATTGGGCGGTGCGATGTGGCGGCGGAGCGGATACACTGCGAACGACGTTCGCGCCACACGCTGGAGAACCTTTATTTCCACCGCTACGGACCCTCGTACGATGGGCGCACGGTCTCGATTGTCACAAGCCGCTTTCACATGGCGCGCGCATCCCTGCTGAGCGGCGGTCTGGGCATGACGGTCCTCCCCGCGCCCTCCGATCGCGGCTTGCGTTCCGCGTTCCGGGTCCTGGTCCGGCTTCCATGGGAAGGGTTGTTGATTCATTGGTATGTCGTTGGCCGCGCGTTCGCGCGCGCCACGGGCAACACGGACATGACCAGGCGAATTGCCTGATACCCGCTTAAGGGCGCGCCGGGACATCCAGGCCGCGCGTTCACTTGGCGGTCGTCGCGATCGGGGCGGGCGGAACGCCAAACCAACGGCGCTGCCAGCTTATGAGATGAAAGACCGCCTTAAACGCCAGAACGGGCAAAAATGTGCCCGGATGAAATCCAATATTGCCCGCGAGCAGGGCGATGATGGCTTCCCGCATGCGCCATTTGTTCCCCGAATCCAGGAACAAATGGCGCATCACGGGGTCGTTGATCCGGTAGATCAGCCACCCCAGCCGGTTCATTTGACCGACCAGTTCCCGTTCGCCGCGGCGTGCCAGTACCTTGGCGCGCGCCGGACTCTTCAGCCAGGCCGCCGCGACATCGGCACCGATCGTGGCCGAGTTCATCGCCAGCAGAACGCCGCTGGAAAAGACCGGGTCGACGAAGGCATAGGCATCGCCGATCATCATGTAGCCTTCGCCGGTGTTCGTGGTGGCGCGATAAGAGTAGTTGCCGGCGGTCATGACGCCCGTCACGCGTTCCGCTCCGGCGAGGCGCCGGGACAATGACGGGCTGGCGGCGATCCGGGCTTCGAGCAACGCCTCCGGGCTGCCAGTACGTTCCTTGAATGCCGCCTGATTGCCGACGAAACCGATGCTGGTCACGTCGTCCGGCAGAGGGATCGACCAGAACCAGCCGTCCTCCACCAAGTACACCGAGATATAACCCTCCCGCCCAGGTTCGCGTGGGGCGACGTCGCGGTAATGCGCGTAGATCGCCGCGGTATTGTTTTGCTTGTCCGCGTTCTTGATACGCAGCCGCGTCGCGAGAAACGTATCGCGGCCCGTCGCGTCCAGGACAAACCGCGCGGCGAAGCAGTGTCTCCGGCCGTCGTCGTCAACCGCGGCGACCGGCAACCTGCCGTCCGGACCCCTGGCTCCGAGGTCGGTGACTTTGATGCGTTCCATCGCATGCGCGCCCAGTTCGCGGGCCCGCGCGAACAACAACGCGTCGAAGTCGGCGCGCTTGACCTGATAGGCATGACGCGGGCCCGACCCAGCCGCGTCAGCGAACGAGAAAGCGCTGCTCAACCCGCATTCGTCGGAGACAAACTCAGCGCCAGGCTTGAACACGCCCAGGGCGTGTACGCGATCCTCAATGCCGAGCCGTTCGAAAACCTTAAGGTTTTGGGGGAGCAGGGATTCGCCGATATGGAAGCGAGGGTGAGCCTCCTTTTCCAGGATCCGAACGTCGTGTCCCTCCCGCGCGAGTAATGCCGCGGCCGTCGAACCGGCTGGTCCGCCGCCGATGATCAGCACGTCGCACGTCACGGCCGCGTCCATCGCCGGCCCGTCCCCGACAGGCGCGTTCATGCGATTCCTCCATTGATCGAGATGGTCTGTCCGGTAATGTACGCCGCTTTCGGCGACGCGAGAAAATCGACGAGATCGGCGACCTCCTCGGGGGTGCCGGCGCGGCGCATGGGCACGAGTTCGGCGATGCGCCGCGCATCGAGCACGGCGTCCACGGCGGGCGATGCGATCAGCCCAGGCGCGACCGCGTTGACGGTCACACCGCGGCTGGCGACCTCCCGGGCCAGCGATCGAACGGCGCCGATGAGGCCCGCTTTCGCGGCGGCGTAATTGACCTGTCCGCGATTGCCCATAATCGCCGAGACGGAGGAGATGGCGACAATTCGCCCCCATCGCGTCGCCATCATTGGCAACAGGCATGGCCGGGTCACCGCGAAAAAACCGTCCAGGGAGACCGCGATCACGTCCCGCCATTGCCGCTCGGTCATACCGGCCAGCGGAACGTCGTCATGCGCGCCGGCATTGTGGACGATCGCCTGTAGCGGCCCAGAGGCCAGAACAGGCGCGAGCGCGCGTTCCGTCGCGCCGAAATCCGTCAGATCGCAGGATATTGTTTCAGATTCGAATCCATCGGCGATCAGCGATTGCGCCAGGAGGCGCGCGCGTTCGGTCCCGGTATGGCCATGCACCACGACATGCATGCCGGCGGCCGCCAGCCGGCGGCAGATCGCGGCGCCGATCGGGCTGGCCCCGCCCGTGACAAGCGCGCGGATCAGGGCGGTGTGGCCATTGGACGCAGCGCGATCGTGCCCGTGCCGGTCAACAGCACCAGCCCATCCTCGGCCGCGAGTTCGAAATCGTACTGCGCGCCGCCGGCGGTCGCGGCGCGTTTGCGCGCGGTCACCCTCAGAACGCCGATGGTGGGATCGTCGAGGCGCGCCACCGGCACGGATGTCACACGTAACGACGCGACGCGCCCCTGGGTTGGGACAAAGGAGCGGCGATCCGAAGGAAGAAGTTTCTCAATCGTATCGAGTGCTCCATGCAGCGCCGCCGCCTGCATGCCATACTCACACCCGCACAGGATCCCCAGGCGGCCGTTCCAGATCAGCGGATTGGTGGGATCGAGATGCGATATGGCGCGACAGGAAATCTCGTCCGCCGAGAAAGCCGCGACGCTGTCGAGCAGACACATCGTGCCCTTTTGGGGAACAAGACACGCGATCCTGGCGCGCGCGCCTGACATCCAGATTTCCGCGATCGTGCCGGGGGCATCTTCTGTTTCCATCGCGCCTGTCATGGCGTCACCATGACGTTCACCCGCCCGCCGGAAAGCGGCAACGAGAAACGGTCCGAGGTTCGGCCAGCCAAGGCCTCCAGCAACCGCAGCCCGCGCGCGGCAGGGTTTCCGGTCGCGAGCGCGCGAGGACCCGCCGCCGCCGGCAGCCAGCCCGCCGCCGGCAGCAAGCCAGATGGCTCGGATGGGCCCGCGGCGTAACTGACCGTGAGACGCGCGATCGGAGGGGGCGCGTTATCCGGGCGGTTCGGCGGCGCGCCCGAGCGCCGGCCGGATGGGGCAATGACAAGCGCGACCGCGAAGGGGAACGCGATCGGCCGCTTCGCATGCAATGGTTCCGGCAAAGGCGCGTCGTAGGCACAGAACAGCAATGGCTCGCCTTCATGGGAGGTCTCGGCCGCGGCCTTCAGCAGACCGGCGGCGAACGTGTCGTCATGCATCCCAATGCTGGTCGCTGGGCGCGTGGAGCCCGTACCGATCGTCCAGTTCGCGGCGACCGCGTTATGAACCGAGTTGTGGAATTGCGTTGGCGAAATCTGACCGTCCGAGGCGGTCATGGCGGAGAGAATCGCGTGCAGCACGACGCCGTCGCCGCAGGAGCTGGCGAAAACACCGCGCGGTTTGTCGCGTGGCACGCCGGCCATCGCAACCGCCTCCTCCGCGACGGCCATCGCGAGACGGACCACGATCCCCGCGCGCCGACGCTCATTAGCCGGCAACAGCGCCGGTGGAGGCGGGTTCGGAACGGCGTACGTCCAATCGCGAACACCCGTGAGAATGGGCACCGACTCAGCCCATCCCGGCAGACCCGGGCCCAGGACCGAGACACCCAGTACATCGACCTCGATCAAGGCATCGGTCCCAGGATCAGGCTGCAATTAATACCGCCGAACCCAAAGGAATTACTCATGACGCGGCGGACGCTCCGGGTTTCGTTCGCAATCGCGACCCGTGCCTCGAAGGCTGGATCGACCGTCTCGACGGCGAGACATCCGGGCAGCAGATCGTGTTCGATGCAAAGCGCTGAAATCGCCATTTCCAGAATTCCGGAGCTCCCCATTGTATGACCCGTCCATCCCTTGGTCGAGCTGCACGCCACGCCGCGGCCAAAGACGGTCATGACCGCGCGGTCTTCCATCGCGTCGTTCGCGCGGGTGCCGGTTCCGTGCAGATTCACATAATCGATCGCGTCGGGAGGGAGGCCGGCGTCCGCCAACGCCGCCCGCATCGCCAGTACGGCGCCAAGCGCCTCTGGGTGTGGGGCCGACATATGGTGGGCATCGCTGCTACCGCCGGTTCCCAGCACCGCGAGACCCGATCCGGAGGGACTGGTCCTCGAAGACTCCAGCAGGGCGAACCCCGCGGCCTCGCCGACGGATATGCCGTCGCGCGCCGCGTCGCACGGGCGGCATGGGTTCGGCGACACAAGACCGAGGGACGCGAAGCCGCGCAGCGTCATCGCGCAGAGACTATCCGCGCCGCCCACGACAACCGCGTCGCAAATACCGGTCTCGATGAAATGCGCGGCGTCGACGAAGCATCGCGCGCTGGACGCGCAGGCCGCGGAAACCGTCAGTGCCGGGCCCGTAAGACAAAGCGCCTCCTTTACGTAAGACGAAAGCGAGGACAAATCGTGCGAATGGACGTAGTCGAAACCCGGCGGTAGCGCGCCGGTGTCCGGGTCGCGCATGGCATAAGCGGCTTCGAGCGCGCCGATCCCGGAGGTGCTGGTTGCCACGACGACACCGATCCGGTCCGCGCCAAGACGCACCCGGGCGTCGGCGACGATATCCGCGAAACCGCCGGTCCGCAGCGCGAGATCGGCGAGTCGATGATTACGGCAGTCGAAATGCGCGAGACGCGATGGCAGGGCATGGGTCTCCACGCCTTCGACGCGGCCGGTCCAACCGATCGAAAGCCCTTCGAAATCGCACACCGCCAGCCCACTCCGGCGATCGCGTAGAGCGTCGAACATCGCCTCCGCGCCGCGGCCAATGCCGCTGACGGCGGAGAAGGCCCGTACCGCGAGAGGCCGCATCAACGCTCCACTTTCAAGGTGGGCGCCACCTCGCCTGAGAACAGGAACGAAAAACACATCGCGAGAACGACACCGGTGGCCGTGGTGAATCCGATATCCCGCAGCAGCGGCGTCTGGCAGAACGCCAACAGTCCGAACGTGAGCAAACTCATCCCGTTACAGGTTATCAGGGTGCGCATCGTCCGGGATCGCTCCTCTTCGTCAAGTCGCGGGCGAGTAAAAAACAGTCCGTAGTTCAGACCCGCACCGGCGACAAGCTGCAGAGCGACGACGTGGAGCAAGGAGAGCCGTGCCCCGGTCAGGCCCAATATCGCGAAGGTGACCAGCAGGGCGCCGCCACCCGAGCCCGCGACCCGCGCGGCGCGGCGCCAGTCTCGTAACGAAATCGTCAGCACCGCGAGCGCGGCGACCCCGCCGCCCACGAGCCATCGCCAAGCCTGCGCCGTCGCGCGAACCAATAGAAGGTCCGCCTCCGCGCGCATGTTCAGCCAGATTGTTCGAGGCGGACCCGATGACTCCGAGGTACCGATCGCCCCTTCCGGCGGCCCAACCGCGGGAATCGCGTCCTCTGGAAACGCATCTGTCAGGCTGGCGGTATCGACGACCCCCAGTGGAACGACGAGCCCGTACCATTTTCCGTCCCGCTGAAACAGCAACGGCCTGAGCCGTTCGCGCAGGACCGGACTTTCGATAT
>JAYVXQ010000480.1:0-29677 GCA_043785025.1 Acetobacteraceae bacterium | reverse complement strand
CGGATTGAAGGTTTTGGAGCTCGGTCATTACATCGCGGCGCCGTTTTGCACGCGAATCCTGGCCGATCTGGGGGCCGAGGTGATCAAGGTCGAGCCGCCCGGCGGCGATCCGTTTCGCGGTTGGGGCGAGGCGAAAGACGGTCACTCCCTCTGGTTCAGCATCCATGGGCGCAATAAATTATCGATCGAACTCGATTTGAAAAAGGATCGGGAGACGCTGTTGAAACTCGCGGCGCGGGCGGATGTCCTGGTCGAGAATATGCGCGCGGGTCAGTTGGAACGGCTGAAGATCGGGCCGGAGGCGTTGCACGCGGTCAATCCGCGGTTGGTGATCGCGCGGATCTCGGGCTATGGGCAGGATGGGCCGTATCGCGATAAGCCGGCGTTTGGCGCCATCGGCGAGGCCATGGGTGGATTGCGCCATCTCACTGGTCATCCCGCTGGACATCCGAACGACTCCTCGGGGTTGCCACCGCCGCGCATGGGGATTTCGATCAGCGATGACCTCGCGGGGATGTACGCGGCGATCGGGCTGTTGGCGGCGGTGTGGGAGCGGGATGTCTCGGGCACCGGCAAAGGGCGGATCATCGATGTCAATTTGGTCGATTCCGTTTTCAGTCTGATGGAGGGCATGCTGCCGGAGCATGCTCTGGATGGGCGGGTGCGGCAGCCCGCGGGGGCGGCGATCCCGACGGCGTCACCGACGAACACGTATCCGTGCGCGGACGGGCGGTGGCTGTGCATCGCGGGGAACTCGGATCTGATTTTCGCCCGCCTGATGGCGGCGATTGGGCAAGCGGACATGGCCAGGGAGCCGCGTTTCGCGACCAATGGGCTGCGCTGCGCGAATCGGGCGCCGTTGGATGCCGCGATCGCGGCCTGGACGCGGACGCTGCCGGCAAAGGACGCTGAGGAGATTTTGGAACGCGCGGAAGTTCCGTGCTCGCGGTTGTTCGATATCGCGGATTGCGCGGCGGATCCGCATTTCCGGGCCCGCGCGGCGGTGCAATCGATCGACGATCCGCTGATCGGGAAGACGCTGCATCCGGGTCCGGTGATCCGGATGGACGGGGAGGATCCCGGTGATGTGGTGCGCTGGACGGGCCGCGCCGTGGGGGCTGACACCGATCTGGTGCTGCATACGCTGCTGGGGTTGCCGCGCTGACGACGGTGATGGGTGTCATCGCACGGGCATGATTCCGGCTTGTTTTCGCCGCGCGGGACCGTCACCGTCGCGGGCATGACGCTATTCCGATTCGTTTTGCTGTTGCCTCTGGTGTTGCTGGCCGCGTGTGGCGGACCCGCCTCGCGCGATTATGGCCAGGCGGCGTCGCTGGAATGCGTGCCATTCGCCCGTGCCCTGAGTGGGATCAATTTGCGCGGCCACGCGCGGGATTGGTGGGGGGCGGCGGCGGGCCGGTATGAGCGGGGCGGCACGCCCGAGGTGGGGGCGGTGCTGGCGTTCGCGCCATCGTCGCGGTTGCCTCTGGGCCATGTCGCGGTGGTGTCGCGGGTGGTGTCGCGGCGGGACATTCTGGTGACGCAGGCAAACTGGATGCGGCATCGGGTGACGACGGATCAACTGGTGCGCGATGAGTCGGCCTATGGCGATTGGTCTGTCGTGCGGGTGTGGTGGCCGCCGTCGGGATCGTTGGGGAGCACGCATTATCCCGTCAGCGGGTTCATTTATTCGGGATCAATGACCAGCCATGACCGGATCGTGAACGCGGTTCCGGGGGCGGTGCGGCTGGCTTTCCGGCAATGATCGCCGCCACCGGGGGGCGTTGTGTCTGGGCTTCCCGGGCCCATTTACTGTCGGGATCCCGCGCTTACGCCATGGTGAATGATGCCGCCGCCTGTTCTGCTTTGGTTTCGTGACGATCTGCGTCTGACGGATCACGCCGCGCTGCATGCCGCCTTCGCCACCGGACAGCCCGTTTTGCCGGTTTATGTGCTGGATGAGCAGAAGCCATGGGCTCTGGGCGGCGCGGCCCGCTGGTGGCTGCATCACAGCCTGGTGGCGTTGGGCCGGGATATCTCCCGCTTAGGCGGAAGGTTGATCTTGCGGCGGGGGGGATCGGCGGCGGCGATCGTCGCGCTGGTCCGCGAGGTCAAAGCGACGGCCGTGTTCACCGGGGGCATGACCGATCCGGCGGAGCGCGCGATCGACCGCGGGTTGGCGGTCAGTCTTGGCGGCATCGGGGTCGCGGTGCATCGCAAACGGACCGCGACGGTGTATGGGCCGGATCAGGTGAAAACCAAGGCGGGCGGCCCGTTTGGGGTGTATTCGCCGTTTGCCCGCGCGTGCCTCGCATTACCGCCGCCGCGCGATCTCTGGGACGCCCCCAAGGTCTGGCCGGCGGCGGAGGACGCGGATCATCCGATCGGGGCGGATCCTATCGACGATTGGCGGTTGTTGCCGTCCCGCCCCGATTGGGCGGGGGAATTGCGCGCCACCTGGACCCCGGGGGAGCGCGGGGCGATGGAGCGGCTGACCGGGTTTCTGGATGAAGCGGTCGAGCACTATGCCGCGCGGCGCGATCGGCCGGGAGGCGACAATACCTCGATGTTATCGCCGCATCTGCGGTTTGGGGAGATTTCCGCCAATCAGGTGTTTCATGCGATCGCGGAACGCAAGCTGAGCGCGGGGGTGGAGAAATTTCGCAACGAGATGCTGTGGCGGGAGTTTTCGCGGCATTTGCTGTGGCACAATCCGCAATTGCCGGAGGCGCCGCTGCGGCCGGAATTCGCCGCGATGCCGTGGCGGGACGATCCGGCGGGTCTGGCGGCCTGGCAGCGGGGGCGAACCGGGGTGCCGATCGTGGACGCGGGGATGCGGCAGCTCTGGCGGACCGGCTGGATGCATAATCGCGTGCGCATGGTGGTCGCGAGTTTTCTGGTCAAGCATTTGCTGATCGATTGGCGCCTGGGGCAGGCGTGGTTCTGGGATACTCTGGTGGACGCCGATCTTGGGAATAACGCGGCGAGCTGGCAGTGGGTGGCGGGTTGCGGGGCGGACGCGGCGCCGTATTTCCGGGTGTTCAATCCGGTTTTGCAAGGACAGAAATTCGATCCCGAGGGCGTTTACGCGCGCCGGTTCGTTCCGGAACTGAGCGATGTGGATACGCGTCATATTCATGCGCCGTGGGAGGTTGGGCGCACGGCGCCGATCGTCGATTTGGCCGAGGGACGCGCCCGCGCGCTGGCGGCGTTCTCTGGGCTGCGGCGGGAGGAGGCGGGCTGATGGCGGATTGGGGCGGGATCGAGACGGAAAAATATATCAATCTTGAAACGTTTAAACGCGATGGCACGGGCGTCCGCACGCCGGTTTGGTTCGCCGCCGACAACGGCACGCTGTTTGTTTACGCGCAAGCGGACTCGGGGAAGGTGAAGCGCATCCGGCGTGATGGCGCGGTGCGGATCGCGGCCTGCGATATGAGGGGCAAGATCACCGGGGATTGGCGGGACGCGGAGGCGCGGTTGGTCTCGGGTGAGGATGTCGCGCGGGGGATGGCTCTGTTGGGCCGGAAATATTGGCCGTGGAAACAGATCGGGGATTTTTTCGCGCGTTTGCGTTCGCCGCATCCGCGGGCGGTGATCGCGATCACGCCCAAGGAGTAGGGGGTTATTCGGCGGCGGCGATGGCGGGTTCGGCGCGGGACGAGGCTTTCGCTGAACCGCCGCACAGCAGGCTGATGAGCAGGATGCCGGCGACGAGCAGCAGCACCGCCTCGGGGTGGCCTTTGTCGATCAGGACGCCGAACGGAATGGGCGTGATGGCGGAGCCCAAGGGCAGGCCGGCGCTGACGAAGCCAAAGACCTTGCCGATCTGACCGGGCGGGGCGGCGTCTTTCAGCATGACGTCGCGCGGGGTGCGGGAGGCGCCGAGGGACAGGCCCGAGATGAAGGTGATCGGGATGATCGCGAGGCCCGGCAGGTCAGCCCAGACGATGACCAGCATCATGGAGGCGGATAGCAGCACGAGGCCGGTGACGAAGGGCAGCACGTGCTGTTTGAACGTGTCCACGAACCAGCCGCCGACCAGAACGCCCAGTGTTGAGCCGATCATGTAGGCGGTTAGCGCGGAGGCGGCGAGGGGCAGGTCGATCCCCTTCACGGTGTGGAGGACGGTCACGAGCCAGGCTTGCACGCCGCCTCCGGCCATCGCGCCGAACAGGAAGAACAGGAAGAACAACAGCATCGTGCGGTTGGTCATCAGATCCCAGGCGGACAACGAGGGTCCGGAGGCATGGGCTGTCGCGCGGGTCTGATCGCGGAGGATGCCGCTCTGCGCCAGGATCGCGAGGACCACGGGCACGCCCAACAGTCCGACGGTGGCGAGTGTGCCGCGCCAGCCCATCATCGTCATGAGGAAGGCGGTGACGGGTGCCCCGAGCGCGAAGCCGAGATTGCCGCTGAAGGTATGCACCGCGAAGGAGCGGCCCATGCGGTCCTTGTCGATGGATCCCGTCAGGATGGCGTAATCGGCGGGGTGGATGACTGAATTGCCGATGCCCGACAGCACCGCGAGGCACTGGATTTGCCAGAACCCGGTCGCCAGCGACATGGCGGCGATGGACAGCGACATCAGCAGCGCGCCGCCGACCAGGAAGATTCGGGCGCCGTACTTGTCCACAAGAAAGCCGACCGGGGTCTGCAGGATCGCGGTGGTGGCGGACATCATCGCGACCGTGGCGCCAAGCTGGGAGAAGCTGACGGTGAAGGCGTCTTTCCAGATCAGGAACATGGTCGGGATGCACAGCACGTAGAAATGCGACAGGAAATGACCGTTGCTGATCAGCAGGTTGACCCGGGTCGTTCTGCTGAGCGCCATGCCTGTGTGTCCTTACGTTTTCGTCGCGCGGACGATGCCGGGTTCGATTACTTTTCGTCAATAACCGGTCGCGCATGGCGGTCTTGCCGGTTTGACTCCCTCCCCCAACCACGCCAACATCGGACCCTACCGAGGGGAGCCCAACCGATTGGGCTGAGAGGCCGCGAGACCGGACGTCCGGCGGTGCGGAAACCCTTGAACCTGAACCGGGTCATGCCGGCGTAGGGACGGGAGCATCGAAGCCACTCTCCGTTCGTTCGGCATGGTCAAAATATGGAGTCGCGCCATGACCGTGCAGTCGAAGTCCGCCGCCAGGCCCAGTGAAGTGACGACGGGTCCGATCGTGGGGTCGCATAAGATTTATACGTCGCCGGCGGGCCGTCCCGACATCCGGGTGCCATTCCGGGAAATCGGATTGGACCCGAGCGCGCGGGAAGAGCCGTACCGGGCGTATGATTGTTCCGGTCCCTATACCGACACGGGAGCGGCGATTGATCTGGAGGCGGGATTGCCGCCGATCCGGGCGGAGTGGCTGGCGAAGCGCGGCTTCGATCGCGTCGCGCCGCGGGCGGTGAAGCCGGAGGATAATGGGAATATCGGCGCGGATAAATTGGTGCCCGCGTGTCCGGCGGAATTGCCGATTTATGGCGGGCGTCCCGGTCAGATGGTGACGCAGTATGAATTCGCGCGCGCCGGGATCGTTACCGATGAAATGATCTATGTCGCGCATCGCGAGAACATGGGGCGCGAGGCGATGATCGCGGGCGCCACCGAGCGCGTCGCCGATGGCGAGAGTTTTGGCGCCGAACTCCCCGCGTTCATCACGCCGGAGTTCGTCCGTTCCGAGATCGCCCGCGGCCGCGCGATCATTCCGGCGAATATCAATCATCCGGAGTTGGAACCGGTCATTATCGGGCGTAATTTCCTGGTGAAGATCAACGCGAATATCGGTAATTCCGCGGTGACCTCCGGTGTCGCGGAGGAGGTCGAGAAACTGGTGTGGTCGACCCGTTGGGGCGCCGACACGGTGATGGATTTGTCCACGGGCCGGAACATTCACAACATCCGCAGTTGGATCATGCGCAACTCGCCGGTGCCGATCGGAACGGTGCCGATCTATCAGGCGTTGGAAAAGGTCGATGGCGATCCGGCGAAGTTGAACTGGGACGTGTTCAAGGACACGCTGATCGAACAGGCCGAGCAGGGCGTCGATTATTTCACCATTCACGCGGGCGTGCGGCTGAAATACGTGCCGCTGACGGCGAAGCGGGTGACGGGGATCGTATCGCGCGGTGGCTCCATCATGGCGCGGTGGTGCCTGACGCATCACAAGGAATCGTTCCTGTATGAGCGGTTCGACGAGATTTGCGACATCATGCGCAAATACGATGTGTCGTTCTCGCTGGGTGATGGCTTGCGTCCTGGTTCCAACGCGGACGCCAATGACGCGGCGCAGTTCGGCGAGTTGGAGACGTTGGGCGAGCTGACGAAAGTGGCGTGGGAGAAAGGCTGCCAGGTGATGATCGAGGGGCCCGGCCATGTGCCGATGCACAAGATCAAGGTCAACATGGAGAAGCAGTTGATCGAATGCGGCGAAGCGCCGTTTTATACGCTTGGGCCGCTGACGACGGATATCGCTCCGGGTTACGATCACATCACCTCGGCGATCGGGGCGGCGATGATCGGGTGGTTCGGGACGGCGATGCTTTGTTATGTGACGCCGAAAGAGCATTTGGGATTGCCGGATCGTGACGATGTGAAAACCGGTGTGATCACGTATCGGATCGCGGCGCACGCGGCGGATCTGGCGAAGGGGCATCCGGCGGCGCGGTTGCGCGATGACGCGGTGAGCCGGGCGCGGTTCGAATTCCGGTGGGAGGATCAGTTCAACCTGTCGCTCGATCCGGACACGGCGCGGAAATTCCATGATGAGACGTTGCCGAAGGAAGCGCATAAGGTCGCGCATTTCTGTTCCATGTGCGGACCGAAATTCTGTTCGATGAAGATCACACAGGATTTGCGGGTGGAAGCCGAGCGGATGATCGCGATGGAGGCCAAGAGCGAGGAGTTCGTGGCCAAGGGGTCGGAGATCTATTTGCCCGAAACCGCGGCGGAATAGCGGCGCGGCGGCGGATGCTCGACCTGAGGGATGCGCTGGACGCGATCGGCACGTTGCCGGACACGGAGATCGATATCGGCGACGCGGCGTTGCTGCTGGCGCGGATCGACGCGCCGGACGCGGATCATGAAACGGCGCGGGCGCATCTGAGTGAGATCGCTCGCTCGGCCGCGCAATTGGCGACTGAGATCGATGAGGATGACCTGGCGGCGCGGGCGGTCGGGTTGTCCGGGTTGTTGGGTGCGCGGTTCGGGTATCGTGGCGATCAGGCGACGTATGACGATCTGGCGAACGCGAATTTGATCCGGGTGACCGAGCGGCGGCGCGGATTGCCGGTGGCGTTGGGCGTGGTGTGGCTGCACGCGGCGCGGGCGGCGGGATGGCCCGCGCATGGGGTGGATTTTCCGGCGCATTTTCTGGTGGCGATGCCGGGCACCGGCGGGCAGTCGGTGCTGGATGTGTTTCATGGTGGAACGCCGCTTACCAGCAAGGATCTGCGGGCGCTGTTGAAACAGGTCGAGGGCGCGGGGGCCGAATTGCGGCCGGGTCTGTTGCGCCCGATCAGCACGCGGCGGGTGCTGTTGAGGCTGCAAAATAATATCCTGACCCGGAAACTCGGGGCCAACGATCCGGAGGGGGCGGTGGTGTGCGCCGAGGATATGCTGCGGATCGCGCCGGATCATGCCAGCCTGTGGCATCAGACGGCGGTGATGAACCAGAAGCTGGACCGGATTGGCGCGGCGTTGCGCTGTTTGGAGCGGTTTTTGGCGCTGGTGCCCGAGGGCGAGGCGGCGGTTGAGGCGCGGACGATGCTGGAGGGGTTGCGCGGGCGGCTGAACTGACCGGTTTCGCGTTGGTTTCCTGGGTCGTTTCCTGGGCTTTTCTTCAGGGTTCGTTAACCCGGTCCCGCTAGAACCAGTTCCGCATCCGAAGCAGCGCGGAGCCGGACATGCGGGAAAAACTCAGTGCTTTCGTCATCAGCCATAATCGGGCGGGCTTGTTGGAGTCGTGTCTGCGGGCGGTGGCGTTCGCCGATGAGGTGATCGTGGTGGACAAATCCTCGACCGACGGGTCGGCGGAGGTCGCGCGCCGCTTCGCCTCGCGGGTGGAGGTGGTGCCGTGGACGCCGACGGTGGAGGAGACGCGGGCTTACGCAATGTCGCTGTGCCAGCACGAATGGATCCTGTGCCTGGATGACGATGAGATCCTGTCGCCGGAGACGGCGGCATGGTGGCGGGACGGGTTCGATCCGGACGCGGCGGATATCTACGCGATGCCGTTGCGGCATTACATTCTGGGTGTGCATGACGAGACGGCGTATTATTGGCCCGAGGCGCATCACCGGTTGTTTCGCCGCGACGCCGTCACGTTCATTGCGACGGTGCATGGCGGGCTGGTGTCACAGTCGCCGCGGGTGGCGGCGATCCCGCCGGAGCGCCAGGTGTGCATTCATCATCTGTCGTATCAGGACGTCGCGAGTTGGATCGAACGCACCAATCGCTATACCTCGCGGCCCAATCGCGCGCACGCGGCGGATGGCGGCGATGACCTGACCAGTTTCGCGCATGCGCGGATCGATCATTGGCGGAGCGGATCGTTGGCGTTGCCGGGAGATGGCTACCCCGCCGCGGTGGCGCTGTTGCGGGCGATTTACGACATGGTGGACCGGTTGAAGTCCTGGGAAGCGGCGCGCGGTCTGGATGGCGCGATGCTGTTCGCCGAGGCTCAGGCGCGGTTGGTGGGCGCGGGTGGTTGGGTCCCGGAACGGGCGCCGGCCGATGGCGGAACCGCGGCGGTCAGCGCGGAGGTTTTGGGCGTTCAGGTTCAGTTGCGCGCGGCGGAGGCGGAAACGCGGGAGCGTGCCGAGGCGGTGCGGCGGAGTGAGGCGGACCATGCCGCGACGCGCACGGCGCTGGCGCGGGAGCGGGAGGCCGTGACCGACGCGCTGCGTGCCGTGGCGCGGGAGCAGGCGGGTCTGGCGCGGGAGAAGGTCGCGGCGGCCGCGGCGGAGGCGGTGGCGGCGGAGGCGGCGGCGGCGGCGGCGGAGGCGGCGGCGGCGTTACGCGTGGTGATCGAGCGGGAACAGACGGAGATCGTGGCGCTGCGGGCGGCGCGGGAGGCGGCGGATCAGGCGGCGCGGCGGGATCTGGCGGCGGCGCGGCGGCGGCTTGAGGAGGCCGATCTGGACTATGACCGGTTAAGCGGCTCGGCGCGGGGGTTCCTGCGGTTATATTTGCCGCGGTTGGGCCAGTATTTGGCGCTTCAGGGGCGGCGGATTTTTTCGGCGGGAGTCGCGGACCGGCGGACGAGTCCGGGGGGACGGTGACGCGCGGGGTTTTAGAGCGCGATCGTCTGAAGTTGAGCCAACTTCAGACGGGAATCGCCCTCTGAAACTTAACAAACGCGGACCTTGATCGCGTCAACCTGACGCAATCAAGGTCTAATGCCATGGAATTGCGGGGCTATCTTTCCGGACAGACTCTAAACTCTGGTACTGGACTGAAGCCATTTGAACGTGGGCGCCACCGCGATGTTTGAGGGGATTCCATTCTGATAATTCAGAGGTTACTGGGCGGCTTCATCTTCCATTTTTGGTGCCGCTTTCTCTCGATCGGATTAGTATCAGCCCGCTTTAACATTGACGCGGGCCCAACCGCGGGTGGCGATTGTCCTGATCCTCGGGGCATCCTCAATCAGGAAGTGTCATGCTATGATGACGTGGTCATTGCCATTCCATACAGTGTGGCTGAGCTTGTTGCCTCAACGGTCGTTTCAGACAGTTTCCATTGGATTCAATTTGGAACAATCTAATGGCGGTAACGGCGACGTGATTTAACCTGGGACCGCGCGCGGTGCGCCGCGCTGGTGCCATTCCGCATCCTCGCCCAACAGACCGGCAACAGACCCGGATGCGACCCGCGTCGCGATCTCCAGCAGATGCTGGCTCATATCGCGGGAGTTTGATCCTGGAATGAATGAGGGCCGATCAGGCGGCTGACACGGCATGGAGTCCGCTAATTCATTTCATAATAAAATCGAAAAACTTCAAAAGGTCTCGCCCTCTGGCGGAGATTCAAGAAGCGGAGCCTCCTGGCGGGTTCCAGGGCGGCGCCGGGATTACTGCGCCAGAAACCCGCCATCGATCACCAGTTCGGTCCCAGTAATGAATGACGCGTCGTCCGAGGCCAGGAACAGCACGCCGTTGGCGACGTCCATCACCTCCCCCAACCGGCGCAGCGGAGTCGCCTCGATCTTCGACGCCCGCATCCCCGCGTTCGTCGCGTTCAACATCGGCGGCAAATAGCCGGGATGCACCGAGTTCACCCGCACCCCATGCGGCCCATACCGGCACGCCGCCGCCTTCGTATACAGCCGGACCGCGCCCTTTGAGGCGGAATACCCGGGATGCCCCTCACTGCTGCCGACAAATCCCATGATGGAGGAGATGTTGACGATCGATCCCCCGCCCGTTTTCATCATTTCCGCCGCCGCCAACTTGGTGCCCAGAAACACCCCGGTGGCGTTGATCTCCAGTAATTTTTTCCAGCCGGCCAGATCGTCATGATCGCCCACGGAACTGCCGCTGATCCCCGCGTTATTAACGAGGATATCCAGCCGCCCGTACGCGGCGATCGTTTCGGCGATGGTATTTTTCCAATCGGTTTCCGATGTGACATCGGTGCGAATGTATCGCGCCCGCCCCTGACCGGCCGAGATGTCCGCGGCCACCGCCGCGCCTTCGGCGATCACGTCGGCGATGACGACGGCGGCACCCTCACGCGCGAACAGCCGCGCCTCGCATTCGCCCATGCCATGCGCGCCGCCGCTGATGATGGCGACCTTATTTTTCAGGCGCATCCCGGTTCCTTTCGCTCCCACCCGGCCGCCCATTCAGCGGCTCCACGCATCATCACCGCCCAGGCCGGTGGGCGCAAGCGAGGGTTGGTGCGCGGTTCAGCCGAACCCTCGGGTTGGTGCCGCATCGAACAGGTCGCGCGGTTGATCCTGAAAATCGGTCATCCGGATCAACATGCCGGTGACCAACGCGCGCTGGTCGAATAACGGGGTCAGGTCGCACAAATGCCAGCGCGGCGTGTAATCGAAACGAACCGCCCGCCAGGCGACGCGCGCGCGGACGCCGCGCCGCAGCACCTTGTCCCGTGCCTCCCGCCGCGCCTCGTGATCATCCGGATGGCACAGCCGATCCTGTTCCTTTGGCCAGACAATACCGGGTCCGAAATATTGAAACGCCGCCCGATTGAAAAACACCGCCTGGCCCCGCGCGTCGGTCATCTCAATCAGCTCGGGCAACGCGTCGAGACATTGCGCCATCAGCCGATCCGGCGCCGTTGCCTCGAGCGGGCTCTGTACGACGGATTCATGCACCCACGCGGGCGCCACCGGAAGACCGGCGGGCGCGACAGTCATGTCCATTCTCCTTGTCAAAATCACACGGCTTCATCACGTGCCGCCTCACGAACGGTTATAGTCCCGGGTTGCCCGCCCGCCCGTCAATGCCTTGTGAATAAACCATCTAAAATCCTTCTGGGACCGAGACCTCGCGTTAAACCATTGAATTTCGCGGCGCCGCCGCGTGTTGTCAGTTCCGCGGCGCCGCCGCGCGGGTCAACCGGTCATTGATCGCCAACCCCAACCCATGCCCGGGAACCGGCATCACCGCGATCCCGTGCGCCCAGGTCATTCCGTCCAACCAGCGCAGGCCGTCGAACAGCCGCGCCGCCGCCTCGACCAGATCCCGCCGCTCGCTCAATTGATACACCGCCGCCGCCTTCGCCAAGGGCGGCCCGAACGCCAGCAAAATCTCGTCATGGTCCACCGCCTCGGCGTTCAGGCGCACCGGCAGGCCCGGCGCGTAATGCGAGGCCAATAATCCCGGTCCATGCGGCGCCACGCCGGCATCTCCCGTGAAACGGTCGATCGGGCCGATGATCGCCGCGATCGCCTCCCGCGTCACACCGCCCGGACGCAGCAAAACCGGGCGCGACCCGGTCAGGTCCAGCACCGTCGATTCCACGCCAACCGCGCAGGGACCGCTGTCCAGCACCGCCGCGATGCGCCCGCCCAACTCCTCCATCACGTGCGCCGCGGTGGTTGGACTGACCCGGCCCGACCGGTTCGCCGAGGGGGCAGCGATCGGCCGGTTCGCCGCCGCCAGCAGGATCAGCGCGTCCCGATGCGCGGGCACCCGCACCGCCAGACTGCCCAATCCCGCCCCGGTCAGCGCCGCTACAAGGGATCCGGCCCGCCGCGGCAGCACCATCGTCAGCGGTCCCGGCCAGAACGCATCGGCGAGGTCCCGCGCCTCAGGCGTCGGCATGACATCCTCGAACGCCACCTCCGCCGCCGGGTAATGACAAATCAATGGGTTGAAAGCGGGACGGTCCTTGGCCGCGAAAATCGCCGCGACCGCCGCCGCGTTGGTGGCATCCGCGCCCAACCCGTAAACCGTTTCGGTGCCGAACGCGACCAGTTTCCCCGCGCGCAACAATTCGGCGGCATGCGACGTGGCCTCAAGGCCGGCGGGGAGACAGACGGTCATGCGACGCTCCCTACAGGTCCAGCCGATCCGCGCAAAGCGATTTCCAGGAATGTCTCAGATCAGAAACGTCAGCCAGCGCCCACGTCAGCGCCCACGCCAGCGCCCACGCCAGCGCCCACGATCGTACTGGGCTGGTGCGAACCCGGACATTCGAACGCTCACATCACCCGCGTCCGGACATGGCCCGCATGTCCTTCCATGACCCGTCTGGTATAAGGGCGCCGCGCTATCAAACCACGGGGTTCAACCGCATGCTCGACATCACCTTCGCCCGACCGGCTCTCCCGAAATCTGGCGCTTTGGTGCTGCTGATCCATGAGGGCGAGAAACCGTCCGGCCTGTGGCAACAAGCCGATGAGGCCACCGGTGGCGCCATCGCCCGCGCGATCACGGTCGCGGAATTCAAGGGCGGCAAAGGCAAAACCGCCACCATCCTCGCCCCCGGCGCCGGTCTGTCGCGCGTCATCCTGATCGGCCTCGGCAAACCCGCCGACGT
Source organism: Acetobacteraceae bacterium (assembly GCA_043785025.1). Lineage (GTDB taxonomy): Bacteria > Pseudomonadota > Alphaproteobacteria > Acetobacterales > Acetobacteraceae > Rhodopila. The sequence goes on along the minus strand of JAYVXQ010000480.1, from coordinate 16,668 downwards.
GACCGATCGCATCCTGAACGAAGCCGGCGGCTCCGCCGTCGCAGCCCTCGGCCGTGATGCCGCCGCCGCCATCGCCGCGGGCACGCTCACGCCCGAGCACGCCGCCGGCGTCGCCATGGGGTCCATGCTCAAGGCCTATCGTTTCGATCGCTACCGCACCAAGGAAAAGCCCGAGGACAAGCCGAAACTGGCGAAACTCGCGGTGCTGACCGCCGACGCCGCGCGTGCCCGGGTTGAATGGGAGGCGAATAAAGCCGTCGCCGAGGGCATTTTCCTCACCCGCGATCTGGTCAGCGAGCCGCCCAACGTTCTCAACCCCGCCGAGATGGCCGAACGCTGCAAGAAACTCACCGCCCTTGGCCTAAAGGTCGAGGTGCTCGGTCCGAAGGAGATGCAGAAACTCGGCTTCGGCGCCCTTCTGGGTGTGTCGCAGGGTAGCGTCAACGAACCGCGCATGGTCGTCATGCACTGGAACGGCGCCGCCGGCGGGAAAGGCAAAACCAAGGAAAAACCGGTCGCCTTCATCGGCAAGGGCGTCACCTTCGACACCGGCGGCATTAGCATCAAGCCGGCCGGCGGGATGGAGGACATGAAATGGGACATGGCGGGTGCCGGCACCGTGATCGGGCTGATGGCGGCTTTGGCCGGCAGGCGCGCGCGGGTGGACGCGGTCGGGCTCGTCGGCCTCGTTGAAAACATGCCGTCGGGTTCCGCGCAGCGTCCCGGCGATGTCGTCACCAGTTACTCTGGACAAACGATTGAGGTGATCAACACCGACGCCGAGGGCCGCCTGGTGCTCGCCGACGTGATCTGGTACGCGCAGGAAAAATTCGATCCGAAATTCATGGTCGATCTCGCCACCCTCACCGGCGCGATCATCGTCGGCCTCGGCCATGAATACGCGGGGATGTTCAGCAACGATGACGGGCTGGCGCAAAAACTCACCGCCGCCGGACAGACGACCGGCGAGAAAGTCTGGCGCATGCCGCTCGATGAGGCCTACGACAAACAAATCCGCTCCGACATCGCGGATATGAAAAACATCGGCGGCCGTCCCGCCGGGTCCATCACGGCGGCGCAGTTCATCCAGCGCTTCGTCAACAAAAAACCATGGGCGCATCTGGACATCGCCGGCATGGCCTGGAGCGGCAAGGACGGCGCCTGCACCCCGAAAGGCGCCACGGCGTTCGGGGTGCGTCTGCTGAACCAATTGGTCGCCGATCATTACGAGGGCTGACCGTGGTCGAGATCGGCTTTTATCATCTGACCCGGACACCGCAACCCGAGGCCCTGGCCCGCCTGCTGGAGCGCACGCTGCGGACCGGTCAGCGGGCTTTGGTCCTCTGCCCCGATGATACCAGCCTGAAGGCGCTGGACTCCGCTTTATGGTCGGTCAAACAGCCCGTCTGGCTGCCGCACGGCACAGCCGCCGACGGCGACCCCGACCTGCAACCGATCTGGCTGAGCACGACGCCGGAGGCACCAAACGAGGCGCGGTTCCTGTTTCTGGTGGACGGCACGGGTCACGCGAACGCGGACGGGTTCGCGCGTGTCTTTGACCTGTTCGACGGCAATGACGAAAGCGCCGTCGCGGCCGCTCGCCTGCGCTGGCGGGCCGCGAAAGACTCCGGTCACAGCCTCGCTTATTGGAAGCAGGGCGCCAAAAACTGGGAAAAAGCCGGATAATTCATCCGTCGTTTTCGATGAACGCCGTCCATATCGCGTCGGGCCGCCAGATCGCGGTCAAATCCGGCTGAGCCTCCGCCACCGTCATCCCGAGCACGACGCGGCGATAGCGGCAAAAAAACGCCGAGACGCGGTAATTCGCGATGCAATGAACATGCACCGGATGGTCCTCCAACGCCATGAATTCGGTTTTGAAACGTTCGAAATCCCGCGGCGACGGATGCCCGAAATCGACGGGAATATGGATATAGACCATGCCCTGGGCGGCCACGCTCGCGGCCTCGTTCGCCAAGGCCCTGGGATGGGTATGCAAACCGAGATTGATCACGTGGCGAACGCCCAAAGCGGCGATCTCGGCCAGTTCAGCCTCGCTCGGCTGACCTGAGGTGGTCACCCGATGATCGAGCCGCCGCCAATTGAAGATATGGTCCGGATCCGTCATCGGTGATCGGCCGGAAGGCTTTGGTGGCGGGAGCTGGTCGTCACGAGGACACCATCAACGGCGTTTCGTCGCGACCTTCGCCGGGGTCAGCCACCACTTAACCGGCTCGAGATCCAACTCGGGCGCTGGCGCTTCGCGGATGATCGGCGGCCGGCCGCGCCTGGGTTTTGGCGGTTCCAGGATCGCGACCTCGTCGGGTGGCTCTTCCGGTTCCATCGTGGCTTCGCGCAGCAACCGTTCCGCGAGTTTACGCGCCCGCCGTTCCTCGGCCAGATCGACCCGCAGGGATCGCAGTTCGTCTTCCGCGCCGGTCAGCCGTTGTTCGTAATCCTTGCGTTCCGCGCCGCCGCCGGCGACTTCATCTCGAAGCGTAACAAGTTCATCCCGCAGGTTTTTGCTGACGGCGACCGCCTCGTTCCTGGCCAGTTCGTTATGGCCGATTTTCGTTTGCAGCGCCTGCAACGCGGCCTGCGTTTCATGCAAAGCACGCTCCGCCCGATCCCGCGCGGCGGTTTCCGCGGTCAAGGCCGCTTCAGTTCGCTGTAACCGGGTCGTGCTTGGCCCCTGTCCATTGCCCTGCGCCTCAGGCGCGTCACGCCGCACGACGGTGACGGGAATTTCCCCGTCCTGCACGAAGCGGCGGCGATGCGCGCCTTGCCCGAATCCGCCGGTTTGGAAACCATTCTGCCCGAAACCACCACCTGAGCGCGGCGGCGAATCCGATCGGTCGGCGTCCGGACGGGAGCGAGGCTGATCGCCAAAAAGGCCCAGGGCCCGGCGCATCTGGGCTTCGGCGTCATCCAAAGCGGGGTCTGTCGGTGAAGGTTGTTCCCGCGACAGGCTCAAACGCTGTCCCGGTTCCGCGGCTGGTTTTAATTGATCGGTCAAGTCGTCCACCCGGTCATATTTTGCTGTCTCTGTGATGTTGTTCCGCACGCCCCGCGCCGATTCGCAATGACCCCCACGGCATCTTTCGCGATGCGGCGGGATTATACGCGATTGGTCGCGTCATCAGGTTTCACATCGTCGCCTCGCGGGTGACCCCAGAGAGAAACACAGCGAAACCCATTCATCTCCGACAATCGAGAATTATATCGAGACCAGGGAAAACATTATACCCGGATCTCTCCGAAATCCGGGTATCTTTTTGGTTTTGCGCCCGCCGCCACACCAACCCTGGGCGCGTATACCCGGATTTCTCCGAAACCCAGGTATACCAGGAAAAACACTTTGTCTCCAGCCTGTACGCATCACAACGCGCCTCGATAACAGTTCGCGCTTAACTGATCCTTCTGGCAATTGCAAGCCCCTTTTCCGGTAACGTGACAATGGAGTGCCATCTGTTCCATTGAAACCTCAAAATACCCGCGTCAGGAATGGGCGATCGGACCACCCATCATCGCGCGAAATCCATCCGGGAACGCGACGGGCGATCGTCACAGTAGACAGACAAAGCCGTTCAACATTACTTCAATTTCAGACCGCCGCCAGAAAAATCCGGCTTCGAACGGAACCATGCCGCGGTAGGAACGAACCGGCCAGAGCGGCTTGCGATCGCGTTGGCTCACGGAACCCGCGGTGACTGTTTGTTTTGGCGAGCATCTTTATACGAACAGGTGTGTCGCGCGCCGCCGCCTGCCAACCCGGCGCGCAATACCAACTGAGGTAACCGATGGAAGAGTCGTTGGTTTCGTCAGCTGATATTAAGACGCGGCTTCCAACGCCTCTTCCGCCGCCAGCCACGCGGCCTCCGCCGCGTCCGCGTCGCGCCGGATCGCCACCAGCCGCGTATTCGCCGCCGTGATGTCCGCCGCCCGGCCCGGAGCATAAAGCGCGGGGTCCGCCAGCCGCGCCTCGATCGCCGTGCGCTCGGCGGATAGTTTCATCAGCAACGCCTCAGCGTCTTTCGCCTGCTTGCGCAAGGGCGCCACGGCCGCGCGGGCCGTCGCCCGATCCCGCCGGTCATCCTTGCGGCCCGACGCGTCGGGCTTCGCTGGCGGACGCGCCCGCTCCACCAGCAACGCCCGGTAATCATCGAGATCGCCGTCATAGGGCCGCACCGTTCCATCGGCGACGAGCCAAAGCCGGTCCGCGACGAGATCGACCAGATGCGGATCATGCGTGATCAACAATACCGCGCCCTCGAAATCCGACAGTGCCTTCACCAAAGCTTCGCGCGCGTCGATGTCCAAATGATTGGTCGGCTCATCCAGTATCAATAGCTGAGGGGCGTCCCGGGTCGCCAGAGCCAGCAGCAGGCGCGCCTTCTCCCCGCCCGACAGATGCGACACCGGTGTTTCCGCGCGTGCGGCGTCCAGTCCGAACCGCGCCAATTGCGCGCGCACCACGGTCTCGGTCGCCCGCGGCAGCACCGCCGCCATGTGGTCGACCGGCGTGTCGTCCATGATCAGTTCGTCGGTCTGATGCTGCGCGAAATATCCAACGCGCAGCTTGGGTCCCCGCCGCATCTCCCCCGCCAGCACCGTCAACCGGCCCGCCAGCACCTTCGCCAGCGTCGATTTGCCATTGCCGTTCGCGCCCAACAGAGCGATCCGGTCATCCATATCGATGGTCAGCGACAGATCCCGCAGCACCGGCACGCCATCGTACCCCGCGTCGACATGATCCAGCGCCAAAATCGGGGGTGCAATGCGCGCCGGCTGAGGGAATGCGAAGCGGGTCGGCGTGTCCTCGATCACCGCGTCGATTTGCGGCAAGCGGGCCAGGGCCTTGATCCGCGCTTGCGCCTGCCGCGCCTTGCTGGCCTTGGCGCGAAACCGGTCGATGAAACTTTGGATATGCGCCCGCTCCACCGCCACCCGCTCGGCGGCACGGGTCTGCTGCATGGCTTTTTCGGTGCGGATGCGTACGAATTCATCGAAGCCGCCTGGGGTCAGCGACATCTTGCCGCGATCCAGATGGGCGATCGCCTCGACCGCGCGATCCAGCAGGCCGCGATCATGCGATACGACCAGCGCGGCGCCGGGAAATCGCGCCAGCCAGGTTTCCAGCCACAACGTCGCTTCCAGGTCCAAATGGTTGGTCGGCTCGTCCAGTAACAAAAGGTCGGGATTGGCGAACAGCGCCGTCGCCAGGGCCACCCGCATCCGCCACCCGCCCGAAAACGACGATACCGGGCGTCCCTGCGCCGCCTCGTCGAAGCCGAGGCCCGCGAGGATCGTCGCCGCCCGCGCCGGCGCGGCATCGGCGCTGATGGCGCGCAGGCGTTCATGCACCTCGGCCAGGCGCGTGGGATCGGTGTGCGCGTGGGACGCCTCGGCCAGCAGAACCAGCCGTTCGGGGTCGCCCGCCAACACGGTTTCCAGCAGCGAGGCCGGCCCTTCCGGCGCTTCCTGGCGCACCGTCGCGACGCGAATGCCGCGGGCGAACCGCATCTCCCCGCCATCCAGCGGCAGGTCGCCCATGATGGCGCGCAGCAAGGTCGATTTGCCAGCGCCGTTGCGCCCCACGAGGCCAATACGCCGGCCCGGGTCGATCGTGAGATCGGCGCCATTCAAAAGCGCGCGCCCGCCCAAACGCAGCGTCGCACCGGAGATCACAAGGAGGGACATGACGGACTGGCTTTTAGCCTGGTGAGGATGAGTCGCGACAGGGGGCGCGCGGGAGATATCGCGACAGGGGGCGCGCGGGGGTTATCGCGACAGGGGGCGTGTGCCGCGCTTCACGAATCGCCAAAACCCTGTCACCCGATTGGAAAGGCCATCCGCCTGAGGGGAAACCACGTCGTGACCTTGGATGACACCGGCGCCATCGCCGCCACCCGTGACCCGCGCCCGATTCACATTTCGGGCTACGATCGGCAGGAAAACGATTTTTACCCAACCCCCGCCTGGGTTTCCGAGGCGCTGCTCGACAGCGTCACCCTGCGCGGTCCCGTCTGGGAGCCCTGCTGCGGCGACGGCGCCATGGCCCGCGTGTTCCAGCAGCGCGGCCATGAGGTCACGGCCAGCGACCTCATGGACCGCGGCTATGGCAGGTCCGGCGTCGATTTCATGGCCGCCGAGGCGTTCCCGGACGGCTGTCAGAGCATGGTCACCAACCCGCCCTACGGCGATGGCGGCGGGTCGGCGAAAGGCGTCCAGGTGCCTGGCGCTTTGCTGGGGTTCACGCGCCACGCGATCAAACTGACCGAGCAGGCGGACGGACAATTGGCTTTGCTGGTGCGGTTTCAGTGGCTCGCCGGACGCAAGGCCGCGACCCTGATCTCCGCGGGCCCGCTGAGTAAGATCGTCGTGCTGCGGCGCCGCATCCGCTGGTTCGACATGGGACCGCTGACCAATCACGGTCAGCATCACCACGCCTGGCTGTTCTGGGACGCCCATCATGAGGCGGGACGCCCGCCCGAGATGGTGTTCGCCGGATAGAGCGCGATCGTCTTAAGTTAAACCAACTTCAGACGATCGCGCTCTGAAACTTAACAAACCAGGACCTTGATCGCGTCAACCTGACGCAATCAAGGTCCAAATCGTCACCACACGATCGGTTCGCGTGAGACCTCCGTCCGTCCATTATGGGTCAGGCGAATGACGTTCACCGTCTTCGCCAGATCCGGTGAGCCCGAGTAATATGCTGGCACTTTTCCGGTTCCCACCTGAGCCGGCCGGTTCCAATGGCCCAGAGCGAGATAATCGGCTTCGGTGGCGTCGATTTGCGCGTCGCTCATGAGCCATGAGGGGCGCAGCGGGATCGCGCCATCTTCCTCGTAATGCCCGTGCGCCAGCGCGATATGCCAGCGCGCCACTCGCGGCTTGGGTGTCCGCAACGGCACCATGTCGCCGTAGTCGATATGGGCGTGGCCCCAGAACTCCAGGTCGAAGTCCGGAAACTCCACGCTGCGGTCATGCGTGACGCCCAGAATATGCACGTGCGGCAATTTCGCGAACGCCCCCCGCAAATACACGGAATCCGGCGTCACCGGGTCATGGTTCCCCGGCAAAATCACCACATGGCGACCGGCGTCGGCCAACAGCGCGGTCGAGCGTTCCAGAATATGCGGCGGCTGGCGGTTGTTATCGAACACATCCCCCACCAGCAGAACGAAATCCGCTTTGTGGGTTTTCCCGGCCTCCAACACCACCCGCAATCCGGTGGTGCCGTCCTCGCCGTACGGGTTCTGATGGGGATCGTTGTCGACATGAAGGTCGGAGCTATGGACAAGAACGATATCGGTCACGGGTCGCTTTCCGGTTTCTGAACGGCGGCAGTGTGGCCCGGACCGGCCGCCTGTGCCAGAGTACGCGATCACCAAGGGAGAGAAAACCATGATCGACCTGCACTACTGGCCGACGCCCAACGGGAAAAAGGTCACCATCCTGCTGGAAGAAGCGGCGATCCCGTATAAAATCATTCCCTGCGATATCGGCCGCGGCGATCAGTTCACGCCCGAATTCCTGAAAATGAACCCGAATCACCGCATGCCGACGATGGTGGATCACAAACCCGCCGATGGCGGTGCGCCGCTGGCGATTTTCGAATCCGGCGCGATCATGATGTATCTCGCGGAAAAAACGGGTCGATTTTGCCCCCAGGACCTGCGCGGCAAATACGCGGTAACCGAGTGGCTGATCTGGCAGATGGCCAACCAGGGACCGAAGTCCGGCGAGTGCGGCCATTTCCGCCGGCTGGGAGACAGGCAGGGCGATCAATCCTATGCCGTGCGCCGATTCACCGATGAGGTAAACCGTCTCTACGGCGTGCTGAACAACCGGCTGCACGAAAGCAAATACCTCGCCGGCAACGATTACACGATCGCCGACATGATCTCCTATCCCTGGACGGCAAACTGGAAAGCCCAAGGCCAGGACATCGAGGAATTTAAATACGTGAAGCGTTGGCAGGACGAACTCGCCGCTCGGCCAGGCGTCCAGCGCGGCATGGCTGTTGGTGCGGACCTGTCCGAAGACGTGACGAAACTGTCGCAGGCAGAACAGGATCGGCGCGCAAAGATTATGTACAACCAGCGGGCGCGTCCGGTTCCGGCAGGGTAACATGCCCTGACAACAGACAGTTTCACGTTCACCTATGGGTGCGCACATACGCCAGCCGCGCCCTGACTTCCCCTTCGGCCCCAACCATCGCGTCATTGCCGGGATTTGATCCGGCCATCCCCACGGATACCGATGAATGTGGAGATGCCTTGGCCACACAAGGGGATGACGGCTTGGTTGGGACGACGACACTAAACCCAAACTCTAGGACTCCTTTATGGCCGAACTTGAATGTTTCTTCGACTGCTCCAGCCCCTGGACCTACTTCGCCTTCGAATCCCTGTTGCGCATGCAGGATGAGATTGGCGTGACCATCCAATGGCGCCCCTTTCTCGTTGGCGGCGTGTTCAATGCTGTGAACCAGAGCGTCTATAACTCCCGCGACACCCCCGTGCCGGCCAAGTCGGCATACAGCAAGAAGGACCAGCAGGACTGGGCCCGCCACCTCGGGCTATCGATCCACTACCGCCCGAGCGTGTTTCCGGTGAACAGTGTTAAGGCGATGCGGGCCTGTATCGTGCTGGAAACCGAGGGCAAGCTTGTCCCGTTCGCTCGGGCGGCGTTCAAGGCGTATTGGACCGACGATAAGGACATCTCGCAAATTTCTGTTCTGACCGAGATTTGCAATGGCCTCGACATCGACGCGGCCAAACTGTTTGCGGCCATCGATCAGCAGCCGGTGAAAGATACACTGCGCACCAATACGCAGAACGCCATCGACCGCGGTGCTTTCGGCTCCCCCACTATCTTCGTGGGTGGCGACGACATGTATTTTGGCAATGACCGTATGCCGCTGATCAAGGATGCCGTTCTTCGTCGCAGGTAACGATCGACACACCCATCGGCTGGCGGTTCGGCGAGACCGCCGCCGTCAGCAACCCACCGTCAGCAACCCCGGGGCGGCGTGACACCCCGGGGTTGCCGGCAAACGCGAACTGGCCGGGATGCCGGGGCGTTCCGTAGGCCGGTGCCCTCCGTCCAGGCTGATGCCCATCCACATCGGCCGTGAACTGGTCATCCGTCTAATTCGCCGCCCAAATGATCGGTCGGGGCGAAGCGTCACACCGCCTCCGCGGACAAGCGCCGCGGCATACAGCAGGCACAGCCGCCAGCATGGGCGGGCGCTGACGCCACGCCGGCATCCCCCTCCTGCTGCGCACCGCCGCCAAGTGCCGGAGCAGTCAGAAGCCGAGGCGCCAGGGCGCTGCAATCCGGGCACGGCTGGGGGCGGTCGAACTCCGCCATGGGCCTGATTTCGCTGAAGGGTCCGCAATCGGGGCATTCATAGTCGTAGGTGGGCATCCAAATCCTCCGTCATCCGTTGTCCTCATACTGCCATTTCCCGGTTCGGCCGGCCAGAGACCGGGTTGCCGAGCGCCTGAACCAACGCCATGTTGCAAAGCACAACGACTTGAAGGACCTAACGTATGACCGGACAAGTGGACCTGACGCAGTTCGCCGAGGAAAGATATGCCGTCGGTCAACCGGTTCCCCGCAAGGAAGACCCGATGCTGCTGCGCGGTGAGGGCCGCTATTCCGATGACCTCAATCTCCCCGGCCAGGCCCACGCGGTGATGGTGCGCTCCAACGCAGCACACGGCATCATTCGGTCGATCGATACGAGCGCCGCGAAGGAGATGCCAGGTGTTCTTGCCGTTCTGACCGGACAAGACCTGATCGACGCCGGCCTGGGCAACCTCCCGTCCGGCATGGCGTTCAAGATGCGCGACGGTTCGGACATGCCGAAGCCGTCCCAACCCATTCTGACCACCGGCAAGGTACGCTTCGTTGGTGATCCGGTCGCGGTTGTTGTGGCCGAAACGGCTTTGCAGGCGAAGGATGCTGCTGAGGCGGTGTTCGTCGATATCGACAGCCTGCCTGCCGTCACCGATGCTGCCGCCGCTGCTGCCCCTGGCGCGCCGCTGGTGCATGATGGCACACCCAGCAACGTGATTCTCGATTTTCACCACGGAGACACGGCGGCGGTCGCCGAGGCTTTTGCAAAAGCCGCCCATGTCACCAAACTGAAAATCCGCAATAGCCGCGTCGTGGTCTGCCCGATGGAGCCAAGGTCGGCGATCGGCGCTTACGATGCTGAGACCGAACGATGGACGCTTCGCCTCGGATGCCAGGGCGTGTTCAACATGCGCCAGCTTTTGATGGGGCCATTGAACGCTCCTGTTGAGAAAATCCGCGTGCTGACCGGCAACGTCGGTGGCTCGTTCGGGATGAAATCCTCCTGCTATCCGGAATATCCCGCCATCCTGCATGCGTCCCGGCTGCTGGGGCGCCCGGTCAAGTGGACCGATGAGCGGGGCGAAAGCTTCCTGTCCGACAGCCATGGCCGCGATCATGACATGGAGCAGGAGATTGCGCTGGACGCATCAGGAAAAATCCTCGCCCTGCGGGTGACCGGATTCGGCAACATCGGCGCCTATTTGTCGAACGGCACCGTCCTACAGCCCACCGGCAACATCGTCCGCAACACCATCGGCGTCTATGCGACTCCGTTGCAGGAGGTTTCCGCCAAGGCGATGTTCACCAACACCAGCCCCGTCGGACCGTACCGGGGTGCCGGCCGGCCGGAGGGCAACTATTATATCGAGCGTCTGCTCGACACTGCCGCCCGCGCGATGAACATCGATCCCGCCGACATCCGCCGCCGCAATCACATCCAGCCCGACGCCTTCCCCTACAAGACTCCCGCCGGCACCACCTACGACAGCGGCGACTTTCCAACGATCCTGGAGAAGGCACTTATAGTGGCCGACTGGGACGGCTTCCCGGCGCGCAGGAAAGAAAGTGCGGAACGCGGCAAACTGCGCGGCCGTGGCATCGGCCAGTATCTGGAGGTCACCGGCCCGCCAGCCCCTGAAATGGGCGGTATCCGCTTCGAAGCGGACGGCACAGTCACCATCATCACCGGTACATTGGACTATGGACAGGGCCACGCCTCTCCGTTCGCCCAGGTATTGGCCTCGCGGCTCGGCATTCCGTTTGAAAAAATCAACCTGCTACAGGGTGATTCCGACGAACTGCTGGCTGGCGGCGGCACTGGTGGCTCCAAATCGCTCATGGCCAGTGGCACGGCGATCGTCGAGGGCGCTGAAAAGGTCCGTGAGGCCGGGCGCAAAATCGCCTCCCACGTGCTGGAAGCCGCCGAAGCCGATATAGAGTTCGAGATCGTCAGAAGCGGAGGCCAGTTCCGCATCTCCGGCACGGATCGTTCGATCGGTCTTATGGAATTGGCGGAACGTATCCGCTCTGGCGCGGTCACTCTACCCGGCAACGTTCCGCAGACCCTGTCTGTATCCCATGTCGCCGCGGGACCTCCGTTCGCCTATCCGAACGGCTGCCATATCGCCGAGGTCGAGGTAGATCCAGAAACGGGCGTCACCGAAGTGGTGCGCTATCACATGGTCAACGATTTCGGTGTGATCGTGAACCCGATGCTTGTCGAGGGTCAGGCCCATGGCGGCATCGTGCAGGGTATCGGTCAGGCGTTTCTGGAGCATGTCGTGTACGATGACAGCGGACAGCCGATGACGGGGTCCTACATGGACTACGCACTGCCTCGGGCCAACGATGCGCCCATGTTCAATTTCGCCTCTCATCCCGTGCCGGCCAAGACCAATCTGCTGGGTTCGAAGGGTTGCGGTGAGGCGGGATGTGCCGGCGCTTTGCCGTCAGTAATGAACGCTTTGGTGGATGCGCTATCCACTTACGGCATCAAACATATCGATATGCCGGCGACGCCGTTGCGGGTTTGGGAAGCGATACGGGCGCACAGTTAGAGAACGTCTGTCCCTGCTCGCACCCGCGAAGGGGCCGCCGGCCCCTTCGATCCCGTTAATTGGATCACGCCAACTGACAAGCGGCCTCCCGCATCGCCGCACGCGCGACGAGCGAGTCTTTCACGCGGAAAAGCAATTCGGAATGGTCCTCATCCGATACATTATCGCTGCGCATCACCATCTGAATCAAAGGGTCCTGTAGCAAAGCAGCCAATGTAAGGGTGCTGATCGTCGTCGTGCACATCACTGTCACCATTCCCGTTGATCGCCATAAGCAGTGTAGCGGCTGCTGTTCAACAATATGGAAATGAATTGTGTCTTAACGTAGCCGAAGATTGGGCATTTTTTGTCGCAATAGGGTACTTTGTGGCGACAACGTGGTAATTGAGCATCACATTTAGCCATGCTGGCGGCGTTGCACGGCGGAATAGGCCGCCGGATTGGTTGCTGTCGCGACCGTGTATAATAGTTAACGAAATACTTCGAAATAAAATAAATAAAAAGTTAACAACGCTGCCGATGATCGAACCGGCAGCGCTGATGGATACTTTACTCTGCTGCCTTCGCCTTGCGGGCCGCCCACTCGTCCACAGGAATACGGGGCAGTTCAAAGCGATCGGTCACGCGAGAGTACCAGCCACCGCCGTGCAGGCGCCCGATCAGGTCAAGCTTCGGTGTGTCGATATAACAACGTTCTGCGTCGAGCACGCAGTCGTCACGCACGTAAACCGCGAGCACCTTGCCCAACACCACGGCCCGGTCGATCCCGACATCGACGATCACCAGCCGCTCGCACTCGAACGACACCGGAGATTCGGCGATACGCGGTGGTTTGACATACAGGGACGGCGCCGTCGTCAGCCCGGCTTCCTTCAACTCATCGACGCCCTTGGGGAAATCGATCGCGGTGATGTTCATCGGTTCCGCAAGCTCGAAACTGACGAGGTTGATGACGAACTGTCCGGTGCGACGGATGTTGCCGCCGGTGTCCTTTACATCGCCCGGGCCGCGCCCGCCGATCCCGAACGCCAGCACCGGCGGATTGCCGGACATCGCATTAAAGAAGGAGAACGGCGCCGCGTTCACTGTGCCATCGGTATCCTGCGTCGTCACCCACGCGATCGGACGAGGCCCAATGGTCGATGTCAGGAGCTTATAAACGTTCTCGTTCTTGGTATCGGTGAAATCAAACAGCATCGCCCGCCTCATGTGGTTATTAAGACGCAGCGTTACCCGGCAGCCTGCCGATTGTCCAGGTAACCGGAATGCGCTGCCTCATCCCTTATATGCGGCCCCATGAACCGATCGCCATTAAGGTGAATGAGATGATCCGGGTTTTCAGCAATCCAGACCTCGGTTTCCCGGGAAATTTCGGCTGCCCATTTCTTGAAATCCCGCCTCCCATGGAACGCCGTCACGTAAACCCGGCCAGCCGTGGCATTCTCCAAAAACTGTCGCAGCAACATGTGTCGTTGCTGCGTCAACGGGTTCGACGGAATGAACCGCCTCGATGAGAAACAACCAGTTGTGCCGGGGTGAGTATGCAATGATATCCACCAATTTCTGACCTTGCAGAAATGGAGGGACACCAAGAGCCTGCAACCGATCTGGGCGGTAGATTTTGCGCCCCAGCCCCTCCGTACCGAATTTCTTTGCCGCATCCGCGAGGTAGAGTAACGCAGCGTCCAGGGCAAAACGGCCCAGAAATTCGGTCACACATGCACGCTACAAATCGTTATGGGGTCCTTGGGTCAACGACATGATCTCCCCACTTGCCAGGAATATCGGGACGGCTACTCGCCGCCGCCCGGGCAAGATCCGGCACCATGAGTTTAAATCGTTGGCTCAAGAGGCGTTATTTATGCAAGCGAGCTATCCTGGTCGCCTATGTGACCGAACAGGGCATCCTGCTGACCGTGGCCGAGAAGTATTCTGTCCTGCGGCGCTTCAGCCCGCGCTTCCTGGCGAGCTTTCAATTCCAATCCAACGTCGGGTTCTTTTGCGCAAAAGTAGGTAAAGCGACACCTGCCTTCGTGGGCGAAACAGGCTAATAATAAATGGATTATTTCAGTGGGTGTTAAAGATAGGTTAGTCCAACACGTTTTTCGCTCACCGGCGCGGATTCCAGCCGCAAACTCCGCGCAGAGAGGTCCGTGCGCCGCGCCGCCAAGCGAAAAGCGCTCGTCATTAGAGCCACTTGCAAAACTCGAAAATCACCCAGAGATAACACAATATATACCGTGATCGGCGAATTCCAGCGCTATATGTGGGGTCACACGATACACATTTCGGAGTTTTCGAAGTAGCTCGTTGGTATAAATTTATTTCCACCGGTCTGGTGCGGCGTTATTCGTTTCGAATTTGTTCTTAAACGGGCGGCCGGGTGTGTCTGAACAGCGTTTCGCCCACGATAAGTGGAACCGCTGCCGGTCTCCGTTGCGATGTCGTTGTCGGGCGCGCCCAGGCAGGGACTGCCCGACCGGAGTGACACCCAGACAACGGCGGCGAAATTCATGCCGCCGCTGCGCCTCAACCCGGCTTGAAGGTTTACCGAAGGTTCTAACCAACCGCTGATCGCGGATGACAGAATGGTCGAGCCGCACGATTTAGGGTCAAAGAAGGAAGTATAAAAGTCGATACAGGGTGTTCATGCCGCTGGCTCGATCGCGAGATCGAGCAACAGCCAGATCGCCGCTTTCTGCCAGTGCAGCCCGGCATGAAGAGAGGCATAGATGCCGCCCGGCAAGGCCGTGGGGGCCACGAACTTCAGGGCCAGCAAGCCCGGTACGGCATAGCGGCGCACCTCGCCGGGGATCACGCGGTTCAGCGTGCGGCGGACGAAATCCTCGGTAAGAACCCGCTCGATCGCGCGGTAGCCTGCGGCGTCGCGTGCGACCAGCGTAAGGTCGAGCATGTCGCCTTTGTCGCCGGACCGGCCGGCGCAGATGTCACCCACCCTCATTGTGAAGTCTCCCATACCAGCGACCACGGCACCAATTCGCGGGGCACCAGCCCGCTGACGGTTTCGATTCGTGGCCGGCGCTCGGATCGGACTCCCGCCCCTCCGGCCGGGCCCGAAAGCGTTAGCGCGTACACCTCGTCCTCGATTTCCTGCGCCATGGCAGCATCGTCGCAGCGGGCGGAGACATGGACCCGCAGCTCCGCCGGCGCCGCGTTGGCGGGTGCTGAGGCCGCTCCGAGGATCGAGTTCACACCCACCAGGTCAATTGCCAGATCCGCCTCCGCCCAGCCTCGCAGCCGAAGCCGCAATACGTCCGCGGCGCACTGGGCGCGGATCATCGCGCCGTGGCCGGCGAAGCCGATCTCGACATCGGCGATGACGCCGCGCCGTTCGACGAAGGCGATGACCTTCAGCGTCGCGGGGCGTCCCACGATGCGCGCACCGGTCATGCGCACGCGGTTGCGGCCGATCTGCTCGAACCGGATGCCGGTGAAATCGAGCACCGCGTCCGGGGTGATGTAACGGGCGGGGTCATTCACCTCATACAGCAACTGTAACGTGCAGGTCATGCTGTCCAGCAAGCCAGGCGCGTCCTCCAACAGGGACAGATCGGCGCTGCCGTCGGGCATTACATGCGCCAGCGGGTAGCCGAGCCCGGCCAGTGAAGCGGCGTCGAGCCCGCCACCGCCCGGCGGATCGAAATTCCCGCCGGTGAGCTGTCCGGTGCATTCCAGAAGATGGCCGACCGTGAAGGCGCCGGCCAGCAGCGGCAGATCGGCGTCCCATGCCGTTCCCCCCGGCGCCGGAGATGCCGCGCGCATGGAGGCGGCGAGAACGGGCGCCGCGAACAAGGCGGAATCCGCAACGCGACCGGCCAGCACGATATCCGCGCCGGCCGCAAGCGCTTCCGCCATGCCGTCCGACCCGAGATAGGCGTGCGCGCCAAGCAGCCGGCCTTCGATGGGTTGATCCCAGGCCGTTTGCTGCACGAGATGCGCGACATCGTCGCCGAGCAGCGCTGCCACGCGCAGGCCCGGCCGGCCGAGTTCGCTTGCCAGTGCGGCGGTGGCGCGTGCCGCCGCCGCAGGGTTGGCGGCCCCCAGGTTGGAGATGATGCGGCAACCATGATCGGCGGCGACCGGGATCAGCGGCGTGAGCCGCCGTCGCAGCCGCGGGTCCGCGCCGCCGTCAGGATGTGCGCTGCGTGCATTCAATGCCGCTACCAGCGTGCGTTCGGCGAGGCATTCCAGCGCAATCGAATCCACTTGGCCCGACGCGGCCAGCGCCACGGCAGGATCCACACGGTCGCCGGCAAATCCAGCCCCGGCGCCAATACGACAGATCGGTTTCATCAATCCGGCATCCCCCCTCAAAAGCTTCTATTTGTTCGGCGCGTCACTGTCGCCGTTTTTGGTCCTGTGGGCACATGCAACGATATAAAAAATGCTAACGGAAAAAGCTCCCGCTGTTTAAGCGAAATCCTACAGAAGCGCCATTAACGCCCGCACTTCGAAATCACCCGGCGACGCCAGGGCACCCTCCACGGCGGCCGCGGCCGCGGCACCGATGGTATCGGTCAGCAGGCCCCGCGCTTTCGCCCGGACCCGTTCGGGCGGCACGGGACGGGTCCAGCTTCCCAGCGGCGCATCGCACCGCCGCACCACGGTCGTCCCATCGTCGAGTTCAACCGCGATCTCGACGTACATCCTGTCGAACCGGCCAGAGATGGCGGGATCGGCAACCAGCACCGTCCGGTCCAGCAGTGCGACGGCATCG
>JAYVXQ010000479.1:0-10702 GCA_043785025.1 Acetobacteraceae bacterium | reverse complement strand
TGTATGACCGCGACCTCGCCGCGTTGGCGATCAAACAGGCGCAGGGCGATCTGATCGAGGCCGCGTTCCTGCTGCGCGCCTTCCGCACGACGCTGCCGCGCTTCGCCTACAGCCTTCCGATCGATACCGCCGCGATGCGCGCCGCGCGCCGGGTGTCCGCCATTTTCAAGGACATTCCGGGCGGGCAACTGCTCGGCCCGACCTATGACTACTCTCATCGTTTGCTGGATTTCTCGCTGGCCGAAACGTCAGACACGCCTGACGCCCCTCGCGCCGCCCCCGATCCCGCGCCCTTGCCGCGCGTATCCGACATTCTGGGCCGCGAAGGCCTGCTGGAGCCGGATATCGACTCCGCGGGCGAACCCGGCGACCTCACCCGCGAGCCGCTGCGCTTCCCCGCCAGTCGCGACGTCCGCCTGCAAGCCCTCGCCCGCGCCGATGAGGGGTTCCTGCTCGCCATGGGTTACTCAACCCAGCGCGGCTATGGCGGCAGCCACCCCTTCGCCGGCGAAATCCGCATGGGCGAGGCCACGATCGAAATCGAACCGCCAGAGCTTGGCTTCGCCATCGACATCGGCGACCTGACGGTGACCGAATGCCAGATGGTCAACCAGTTCAAAGGCTCCAAAACCAAGCCGCCGCAATTCACCCGGGGCTATGGCCTGGCCTTCGGATTTTCCGAGCGCAAAGCCATGTCCATGGCCCTGGTAGACCGCGCCCTCCGCGCCGCCGAACTGGGCGAGGACGTCACCGCCCCCGCGCAAAACGTCGAATTCGTGCTGTATCATTCCGACAATATCGAGGCGACCGGCTTCGTTGAACATCTGAAACTGCCGCATTACGTCGATTTCCAAAGCGAACTCGGCAATGTCCGGCGCATGCGGGACGCAGCGGAATGAAAGGTTACAATTTCGCCTATCTCGATGAACAAACGAAACGCATGATCCGCCGCGCGCTGCTGAAGGCCGTCGCCATTCCCGGCCATCAGGTGCCCTTCGGATCGCGTGAGATGCCGCTGCCCTATGGCTGGGGCACCGGCGGGATCCAGGTCACCGCCGCGATCATCGGCCTCGACGACCGGCTGAAAGTCATCGACCAGGGTGCGGACGACACCACCAACGCCGTCTCGATCCGCCATTTCTTCGCCCGCACCGCCGGCATCGCCACCACCACCGCGACGTCCGAGGCGACGATCATCCAGACCCGTCACCGCATCCCCGAGGCAACGCTCCGCGACGATCAGATCATCGTCTATCAGGTGCCGCAGCCTGAGCCGCTGTACCGCCTGGAATCGAGCCGCGTCGAAACGAAACGCATGCACGCGCTGGCCGATTACGGATTGATGCATGTGAAACTATACGAGGATATTTCCCGCCTCGGCCAGATCTCCATCAGCTATGACTACCCGGTGATGGTCAACGCGCGTTATTTGATGTCGCCAAGCCCGATCCCCGCGTACGATAATCCGCGCCTGAGCGGGATGGCGGCGCTGCAACTGTTCGGCGCCGGCCGCGAAAAGCGCATCTACGCGATCCCGCCCTGGACCGACGTCCGCTCGCTCGACTTCGACGATCATCCGTTCCGGCCCATTAACGTTCAACAGCCGTGCGGTCTGTGCGGTACCATTACATCTTACAAAGACGAGGTCATCACCGACGATCGCGGCGGGCGCATGTTCGTCTGCTCCGACACCGATCATTGCGAACAGCATCGTCCGGCCGGGGACGCGGCGTCATGACCGAACCCCCGATGCTGTCCGCGCGCGGCCTGACGCTGAATTTCGGCGCCATCCCCGCTTTGGTGGACGTGGACGTGGACCTCTGGCCGGGCGAGATCCTGGCCATCGTCGGCGAATCCGGTTCCGGCAAAACCACCTTGCTGAACGTGCTGTCCGGCCATCTCCGGCCCGACGCGGGTATCGTGCACTGGCGCGGCCCCGACGGCGTCATTTGGGACGTTCACGCCATGGACGCGCCGATGCTGCGGTCGCTGCAACGCTCCGACTGGGGCTTCGTCCACCAGGACCCGCGTCAGAACCTGCGCATGACCGTCAGCGCCGGCGGCAATGTCGGCGAGCGCCTGATGGCGCAGGGAATCCGCGTCTACGGCGACATCAGGGCGAAAGCGATCGACTGGCTGGAACAGGTGGAGATCGATCCCGCCCGCGTCGACGACCTGCCGCGCACCTTCTCGGGCGGCATGCTGCAACGGTTGCAAATCGCCCGCACCTTGGTGACCTCCCCGCGTTTGGTGTTCATGGATGAACCCACCGGAGGCCTGGATGTTTCGGTGCAGGCGCGCTTGCTGGACCTGATCCGCTCGCTGGTCGCGCGTCTGGGAGTCGCCGCCGTGCTGGTGACGCATGACCTCGCCGTCGCCCGCCTTCTGGGCCATCGCATCGCGGTGATGCGATTGGGCCGGGTCGTCGAAACCGGCCTGACCGATCAGGTGCTGGACGATCCGCGCCATCCCTATACGCAATTGCTCGTCAGTTCGGTGCTACAGGCATGATCCGCGTCCCGCTGCGCGCCGAAAAACTGTCGAAAACCTTCACGCTGCATCTGCGCGGCGGCCTGCGTCTGCCGGTCCTCGACTCCATCGATCTGAACGTCGAGTCTGGGCGCTGTGTCGTGCTGTCCGGCCCCTCGGGGGCTGGAAAATCAACGCTTTTGCGCGCGCTGTTCGGCAATTACCGCGTCGATTCCGGCCGCATCCTGATCCGCCATCGCGATGAAACCATCGACCTCGCATCCGCCGATCCGCGCGTCATCCTCGACATCCGCCGTCACACCATAGGCTATGTCAGCCAGTTCCTGCGCGTCGTCCCGCGCGTCCCCGCGCTCGACATCGTCGCCGACGCCCTGCGCCACACCAGCCTGTCCCTTGAACAGGCCCGCGAGCGCGCCGCCGCGATGCTGTCCTCGCTGAACATCACCCGATCCCTGCAATCCATCCCGCCCGCGACCTTCTCGGGCGGGGAGCAGCAGCGCGTGAACCTGGCCCATGGCTTCATCGCCGAGCATCCGATCCTGCTGCTGGACGAGCCCACCGCCTCCCTCGACGCCGAAAACCGCGACATCGTGGTGCGCATGATCCAGGCCGCCAAAGCGCGCGGCACCGCGATCGTCGCCATCTGTCACGACCTTGACGTGCGCGACCAAATCGCCGACCGCCTTCTGCCGATGACCCCGCATTGGGAGGCCGCATGAACCCCGAGACGATTTTTACCAACGCCGCTTTGGTTCTGCCGGATCGCGTCATGACCGGCACCCTTCTGGTCCGCGACGGCCTGATCGCCGCCATCGATGACGGTGCCTCCCGCGATCCCGCCGCGATCGATCTGGATGGCGATTTCCTGATCCCCGGAGTCGTCGACGTCCACACCGACAATCTGGAACGCCAGGTGCTGCCGCGCTCGCTGGCGCGCTGGCCGTCCCGCTCCGCGATGATCGCGCATGACGCGCAATGCGCCGCCGCCGGTGTCACCACCATCCTCGACGCGCTGTGTTTGGGCGATCTCGGCTTCGATACCGGCCGCATCCAGACCTTCCACGACGGCGTCGCCGACCTCACCGCCCTCACCCCCACCGGCCTGTTCAAGTCCGAGCATTATCTGCATCTGCGCTGCGAGATCCCGGCTTTGGACATGCTGTCCTGTTACGAAACCGTGGCCGATCATCCGCTGGTCCGCATGGTCAGCCTGATGGATCACAGTCCAGGAGTCGGCCAGTATGCGAACCTGGATTTCTACCGCGCTTTGCGCCGCCGCGGCGGCCTGGATGAGGATCAGGTCGACCGCCGCATCGAGGAATTGCAGGCCCAACGCGCCCGTGTGCTCGGCCCGAACCGCCGCGCCTTGCTGGATCGCGTCTCCGGCCGCGGCATCACGCTGGCCAGCCACGACGACCGCACCGTCGAGGAAATCGAACAGAACGCCCGCGACGGCATCCGCGTCAGCGAATTTCCGGTCACCATGGCGGCGGCCGGGGCAGCGAAAGCCGCCGGCATGGATGTCATTTCCGGCGCGCCGAACCTGGTGCGCGGCGGATCCCACTCCGGCAACATCGCCGCCGCCGATCTGATGCGCATGGGCTGGGTTGATGTCTTCGCGTCCGACTACGTCCCGCCCGCGCTGATCGAGGCGGCGTTCCGCTGCGCGCTTGACGGTCTCGCGTCGCTTCCCGTGGCGGTGGCGATGATCACCTCGCGGCCGGCGTTCCTGTCGGGTCTCGGCGATCGCGGGCGTCTGGAAACCGGTTTGCGGGCCGACCTAGCCCGTGTGCGGGTGCATGAGGCCTTGCCGGTGGTGCGTCAGGTCTGGCGGTCCGGCGAACGCGTGATCTGATCCCCGCCGGGGACCATGACGTGCAAACAATAACGGCGCGGGATGACCGCGCCGTTGGTGTCAGACCGGTTTCCGATCGCGTTGGTTCTCGGAGACCGGTCCGAATTATTGTTTTGGCGCGCATCTTTATGCGATCAGGTGAGCCCACCTGATCGCATAATGCGCTAAACCCCCATCCCGCGTGGGATGCCGCGTTTTATCAGCACTTATAGCCTTTGGCGGCATCGCCCGAGGTCTGGCAATTCGAATTCCGCGGCACGCCTTGCGCGGCGGCGTCGGACGAAACCAGCGGCAGCGCCATGGCGCAGCCAAACGTGACGAGGGAAGCCAGAGCGAACATACGAATCATGGAGTTTCTCCTTATTGTATCAAATACTTCATCCCGGCGGGTCCGCCGCTTCCGAAGTGCGCGAACGTAACCAATCCTGACTTTTCATGTCAATGTGTTTTCAAATCACATTTTCTTACGCACCCTACGGCTCAGCCCAGACCCAACCTTGCGTCGCGCGCGGCTTTCCGCCTAGGAACCCGTTCACCCTCATGCTGTCTGGGAGTCTTCGCTGACGATGCCGCCCGTGCCCGATCTATCGCGGCTTATTCCGCTCAGCGCCCAGGTGGTGCTGGATGTGGGGTGTGGAAATGGCGATCTGGCGGCGGCGTACCGGCGTCTCAATCCCGGCGCCCGCCTGTTGGGCCTCGATCGCGATCCCGGCCGCGTCGCCATTGCGCGCGCGCATTACGACGAATGCGTGCTGGCCGACGCCGAGGCACCCTTGCCCGTCTTCGAAACCCACAATGGCGGGACCTTCGATTGCATCGTCTACAGCGCGATCCTGGAGCATCTGAACGACCCCATCGCCATGTTGCGCCGGCACGCCGCGCATCTGTCCGATGACGGAACGATGGTCATCTGCGTCTCGAACATCGAGCATTGGAGTTTCGCCGACCGCCTGCTGCGCGGCGCGTTCCGTTACGAGGATCAGGGCTTGCTGGATCGCGGCCACCGCCATTGGTTCAGCCGTGAAACGATGGCGAACGGCCTGATCGCCGCCGGCCTCGTGCCCGTGGACGCGCAGGCGCGCGTGTTCGACGAGGAAAAAGGCCGCGCCTTCATCGCCTCCATCGCCCCCGGCCTGCGCAACCTTGGCGTCGACCCCGAGGTTTACGCGCAAACCGCTTTGCCGCTGCAATATGTGTGGCGCGCGCGCAAAACCGCGGCACCCGGCATGATCGTCGCCGGGGACATGCTGCGCCCCGTTGGTGGCGTGTCGCATTTGCGGGTCATTCATCCGCTGACCGCTCTGGCATCCGAACCCGGTGTGGCCACGCATTTGTCGGGGGCGGCCAATCCGCCTTCCCCCGCGCCAAACGATCCGCCGTGGGACGACGACACCCCGCGCATTTTCATCTTCCACCGGCCCGCTTTGTTCGGCGCCGAGGGTCAGCGCGCCGTCGACAGCCTGATCGACAAAGGCTGGCTCGTGGTCACGGAATTCGACGATCACCCCGATTTCATGCGCGGCCTGAATAATCCCAATTTAATCTCGTTCCGGGGTGTTCACGCGGTGCAAACCAGCACGCCCGCGCTCGCCGGCGTGCTGCGCCAGCGCAACCCCGAAATGGGCCTGTTTCCCAACGGCATCGCCAGCCTTCCGCCCATTCGTAACTTCACCGATCCGAAAACCCTGCGCGTCTTTTTCGGCGCGCTGAACCGCGAGGCCGATTGGCGTCCGCTGATGGGCGCGATCAACGCCGTCATCGCGCTGTCCGGCGACCGCCTGCGGTTTCAGGTCGTGCATGACCAGGGGTTTTTCCAGGCCCTGGACACACGGCACAAATCGTTCATGCCGCTGTGCGACTACGACACGTATCTGGATTTGTTGGGCGCGTCGGAAATCTCATTGATGCCACTGGATGACACGCCGTTCAACCGGGCGAAATCGGACCTGAAATTCATCGAGGCCGGGGCCTGCCGCGTCGCCGCTCTGGCAAGCGGGGTCGTCTATCGCGATAGCATCGCGGACGGCGAAACCGGGTTGATCTTCGACGATCCTGACTCGTTTCACTCTCAGTTTCTGCGCCTGACCGCCGTCCCCAATCTGGCGCTGGACCTTGGCGATAACGCGCGGCGCATGGTTATTCAGAAACGCATGCTGGCGGGTCAGGTCAAGCCGCGGATCGAGTGGTATCGCGATTTGTGGTCGCGCCGTGTGGCGTTGACGAAGGCGTTGCGCGCCCGCGTCGCGGCCCGGCCCGTAGTTGCGAGTTGATACCAACTGACGTAACCGATGACTCTTCCACCGGTTACGTCAGTTGGTATCGCGCGCCGGGTTGGCCGGCGGCGGCGCGCGATACCAACGAGGATACCGGCGGCCGTTGGCCCATCGACGATGGGTCAACATTAAGGGCCGTTGGTATCAAACCCCATGAACCAGTGCCCCGGCCAATCAACGTTTGAAAAACTCCGTGCGACCCCGTGATCCTCCCGCGGCCTGCGTGTTAAAACCCTTTTAACCCCTCAACATACACCGGATATCGAAACGAATAGGCGACGCGGATAACCGCCTTTTCATGACAAATCAAAGAACCTTCATCGCCTCTCCCCGAATCACACCCGGAGTCTGCTTTGCTCCGGCGGCACCATCCCCGGTTGAAAAACCGTCACTTGCCATAACCCACGCCACCCCGGCACTGATCATCGATCCACGGGCCCATCGGACCACCCCACCATGCCAGTCATCGCCCTAGCCCAAATATTATGCGCCGCGCCGGTCACCGCCCTTTTCATCATGGCCCTCATCGGCCTCGCCAATCCCTGGGCCGCCACGCTGGCGATCGTCGTCACCATCATCCCGGTCATCGGCTTCTGCCTGTTGTGGAGCCGCGATCTGACGATCCTGACCGCCGCCATCCGCGACATCGACAACCCCGCCCCCACCCCCACCATCTTGACCGTACTGGGCCTTGAGCTCGCCCGCCTCGGCCGGACATTGGCGGCGCGGTCAGCCCAGATCGCGCGCGAACGCCGCGCCGAGGGCCAGATCCTCGCCCGCCTGCCCGATCCCCTGGTCGTGCTGCGCCAGGATCGCTCTCTCAGCTATCAAAATCCCGCCGCGCACTCCGTGTTCGGCGGCGACCTGCCGGCTTTGCTCCGCCATCCCGCGTTGCGCGCGGCCCTCGATCAGGTCCTGGCCAAGCCCTCGATCGACACCCAGACCGCCGACCTGACCATCGCCGCGCCGATCGCCCGCGAATTGCGCGCCGCCATCGTGCCCATCGACCCGCCCCTGCAAGACGGAGGCCGCGCCGTCATCGTCCTGTCCGACCGCACGCGCGAACGCAGCATCGAACGCTCCCACGTCGATTTCGTCGCCAATGTCAGCCATGAACTGCGCACCCCTTTGGCCTCGCTGATCGGCTTCACCGAGACTTTGCTTGGGCCCGCCGAGAACGACCCGCCCGCGCGCAAACGCTT
Organism: Acetobacteraceae bacterium; assembly: GCA_043785025.1. Classification (GTDB taxonomy): domain Bacteria; phylum Pseudomonadota; class Alphaproteobacteria; order Acetobacterales; family Acetobacteraceae; genus Rhodopila. The sequence continues at coordinate 2,882 of JAYVXQ010000479.1, read as the reverse complement.
CCTCACCATCATGGCCGAGCAGGGCGCGCGGATGAACCGCCTGATCGACGATCTGCTGAGCCTGTCGCGCATCGAAACCGCCGAGCATCAGGCACCCGCCGGCCTCGTCGATCTCCACACGTTATTGCCCAGGATCGTGGCGGGGTTCGAGCCGAGGCTGGCGCATGGCGGCACGCGGTTGCATGTGGACATCGCGCCGGATACGCCGCCGATCGTCGGCGACGCCGATCAAATCGCGCAGATCGCGCAAAACCTGCTGGATAACGCGGTGAAATACGGCAAACCTCAGGGTCAGGTGCGCCTGTCGTTGGCCGTCGCAACGCCCGGGGATCGCTGGCCCGCCCGCGCCGGGGTGCTGTTGAGCGTGGCCGACGACGGCGCCGGCATTCCGCGCGCCGCCATCCCGCGCGTGACCGAGCGTTTTTACCGCGTCGACAAAGGCCGCTCCCGCGCGGTCGGCGGCACCGGCCTCGGCCTCGCGATCGTGAAGCACATCGTCAACCGCCACCGCGGCCAAATGGCGATTGATAGCGAGGAAGCCGTCGGCACCACCGTCAGCGTGTGGCTGCCGCTGGCGATGGGCATCGCGCCCGAGGCGAAGTCGATCGGAGCCCCCTAAACCCCGATCCGCTCCATCCCGCCCATATACGCCCGCAGCGCCTCCGGCACCAAAATCGAGCCATCCGCCTGCTGGTAATTCTCCATCACCGCGATCAGCGCCCGCCCCACCGCCACACCCGAGCCATTCAGCGTATGGACAAACGCAACCGTCTTCCCGTCCCCCGAGCGGAATCGCGCGTTCATCCGCCGCGCCTGGAAATCGCGCGTATTGCTGCACGAACTGATCTCCCGCCACGCCTGCTGGCCCGGCATCCAAACCTCCAGATCGAAGGTCTTCGCCGCGCCAAACCCGGTATCCCCCGCGCACAGCAACATCCGGCGGAACGGCACACCCAAAAGCCGCAGCACCGCCTCAGCACTTTCCGTCATCCGCTCATGCTCGGCCACGCTTTCGTCAGGATGCGTGATCGACACCAGCTCAACCTTTCGAAATTGATGCTGGCGCAGCATCCCCCGCGTATCGCGGCCCGCCGCCCCGGCCTCACTCCGAAAACAATCCGTCAACGCCGTCAGCCGGATCGGCAGAGCTTTCTCCGCCAGCATCTCCCCCATCACCGTCGCGGTCAGCGAGACCTCCGCCGTCGGGATCAACCACCGCCCATCGGTCGTACGGAACAGATCATCGGCGAATTTCGGCAGCTTGTCCGTCCCATACGCCGCCGCATCGTTCACCAAAGACGGCACGACCATTTCCACATACCCATGCTGCCCGGTATGCAGATCCAGCATGAACTGACCGAGCGCCCGCTCCAGCCGCGCCAGAGGCCCGCGCAGAATCGTGAACCGCGCCCCCGCCATCTTCGCCGCCGTCGCGAAATCCATCATCTTCAACGTCTCGCCGAGGTCCCAATGCGGCTTCGGCTCAAACCCCAGATCGCGCGGCTCGCCATGCTGAAAAACCACGACATTGGCGCGCTCATCCGCGCCATCGGGCACCGCGGGGTCCAGCACATTGGGCAGAACGTCCAGCAGGCTTCGAATGGTCGCGTCGATGTCGCCACCGCCCGTCTCCAGCGCCTCCATCTCCTCGCGCAGGATCACCGCCTCGGTTTCCAGCGCGGCGGTATCGGCACCGGACCGTTTGCCCTGACCGATTTCCTTCGACAACGCGTTCCGCCGCGTCTGCTTATCCTGCAACGCGGTTTGCGCGACGCGCCGCTCGGCATCGCGCGCCAGAATTTCGGCCGAGGCCGAGGGCAATCCACGCCGGGCCAGTGCCGCGTCGAACGCGGCGGCATCGGCGCGGATGGCGCGGATATCGTGCATCGGCTCAGTCCTCCTTCTTCACATCGGCAGGGGCCTCAGCCTCCGGCTTCTTCTCCACATACCCCGCCGCGATGATCGAAATCTCGTACAAAGCCATCAACGGCACCGCCAGCCCGATCTGCGTGATGATATCCGGCGGCGCCAAAATCGCCGCGAGCACGAACATCCCCACGATCGCATAGCGCCGGTACCGCCGCAGCGCCGCCGAGCTGGTGATCCCCACCTTCGCCAGCAACGTCAGCCCCACCGGCAACTGAAACGTCAGCCCGAAGGCGAAAATCAGCTTCATCACCAAATCCAGATACTCGCCGACCCGCGGCAGCAGCTCGATCGGGATGCCGCCACCGCCGGTGTTGGTCTGGAAACTGGCGAAAAACCGCCAGGCGAACGGAAACACGAAAAAATACGCCAGCGAGGCACCCAAAAAGAACAGAAACGGCGTCGCCATCAAAAACGGCAACAGCGCTTTCTTCTCGCTGCGATACAAACCCGGAGCCACGAACAGCCACAACTGGCAGGCGATCACCGGAAACCCCAAAAACGCGCCGCCGAAGAACGCGACCTTGATCCGGGTGAAAAACGCCTCATACAACTGGGTATAGATCAGCTTTGGGTCGGGATTGCCGGTCTCGCGCAAAATCTCCGCCAATGGACGCGCCAGGAAATAATAGATCTGATCGGCGAAATAATACGAAATCGCGAAACACACCGCGAACGAGGCCATGGCCCACATCAGGCGCGTCCGCAGCTCCACCAGATGCTCCAGCAGCGGCATCGGCTTGTCGTCGATCGGATCGTCTTCAGTTGTGGACACGGACGCGGTTCCGTTCATCAGGGTCCGTCAAAAAGCCGGACGGTCAGGGAGGCGGCGGTTGGAGCATGGCGCCGGTCGGAATGAAAGACGGCGGCACTGGCGGCCCCTGGGCCACTGGCGGATCGACATACGGCACCAACCCCGGTGGGACGAACGCCGGTGCCGCGATCCGCGCCGGCGG
>JAYVXQ010000478.1:0-3330 GCA_043785025.1 Acetobacteraceae bacterium | reverse complement strand
GATGTCGGCGGGGAAATCGGTCAGGGCCTTTTCGAGGCCGGCGGCTTTGGCGAGGGCGGCGACAATGGGATCCATATCGATAGCTCGTGCCTGATGTTGCACGTGCGAAGGTGGCAGGGAACGCGGCAAATGGGAAGTTCAACCCTCGCGCGCGATCCGCGGCCAGGGTCTGATCGCCTCGGCGGCCACGTTTTTTGGCGAGGGGCCGATCAGCGTGCTAACCCGTTGCAAAAACGTATCGTTTCGAAATGGCTTGCGCAGGATCATGGCGCGGTCCCGAACCTCCTCCAGGCCGCTGGCTTTATCAAAGCCGGTGATCAGCATCATCGGCAGGCGGGGCCGCATCCGCGCCATATGCGCGATCAGCGCGCCGCCGCTCATGCCGGGCATTGATTGGTCGGTGACCAGCAGGTCGCAGCGGCAGCCGGCCTTCAACCGCTCAAACGCGATGTCGCCGGTTTCGAATGTCAGCGCGTCATAGCCCGCCGATCGCAACACCGTGGATAAGGAACGGCGAATACCCGGATCGTCGTCGACGACCACGACGCAGGGCAGATCGGATCGCGTTTCGACTTCCATTTCCACGACCGTTCCGGACGCACCCGCGGCGTCTTTGGCGCGGGGCAGCCACAGGCTGATCGTCGAGCCTTCCTCGGGCACGCTGTCGATGCGGACGTCACCGCCGCTCTGGCGGGCGAAGCCTTGCACCATCGACAATCCCAAACCGTTCCCGACCCCGATCGGTTTGGTGGTGAAAAACGGCTCCAGCACGCGGGCGAGGATGTCCGGCGGGATGCCCGCGCCATTGTCGGCGACGGCGAAGCAGACATATTCGCCGGGGGAAAGCCCCACGGCGGCGGCGGCCTCCGGCCCGTTATTCGTGGCGCTGAGGCGTAACAATCCGCCGGCGGGCATCGCGTCGCGGGCATTGATCGCCAGATTGAGCAGGCAATTTTCCAACTGCCCGCCATCGGCTTTCACCGGCCAGATATTGGCCGGGATAGTCGTTTCGATCTTGATGCGGCGGCCCAACGTGGTGGACAGCAATCCGGCGAGGTTTTCGACGACGGTTTTGGGCTTCAGGATCACCGGTTCCAACGGCTGCTTGCGCGAGAACGCCAGCAGACGGTGCACCAGGGTGGCGCCACGCTCGGCCGCGCCCTCGGCGATCGCGACATATTCCAGCGCGTCCGAGGACAAGGATGCTTGCTCCGACAGCAATTCCAGCGAGGCCATGATCGATTGCAGCATGTTGTTGAAATCGTGCGCGACGCCGGCGGTGAGCTGTCCGACCGCGTCCATGCGCTGCATCTGGTGGACGCTCGCCTCAAGCCGGTTGCGCGCGGTGACATCGCGCCCGACGATCGTCAAATGGGTAACCCGGTCAATCGGGCCAAAGACCGGGGTGATCGAACCCTCGATCTCCGCGATGTCCGGACTGTTCCAATGGCCCAGGGGCGTTTTGTAGGAGAAGGGGAGGGTTTTGCGCTGCTCGACGCAGATCGTCAGTTGGCGGATGATGCCCTCGGCGGCGGCGGCGGGCAGAATGTCGCGCGGACCGCGTCCGACCGCTTCGGCCGACGACACGCCGCGCATGGCTTCCCAGGACGGGTTCATCGCCTCGAACACATAGTCGCCGGTTGGCTCGACCCGCACCAGGGCCATGATGTCGGGCGAGTTGGCGAAAATGGTGTCGAGGCGCCGCAGGGTGACCAGCGAGTCGGCCTGATGCTGGATCAACTCGGCGGCCAGACGGCGTTTTTCGGTGACGTCACGGAACACCAGCACCGAGCCAAGCGTGGCGCCCTCATAGCCGCGGATCGTGGAGATGGTTTTCTCGACGGCGTAATCCGTGCCATCGCGCGCCGTCAGTATGGCATTGCGGTCAGGCGTGTATGAGCCCTGGGTTTCGAGGGTGACGGTGGGCAAAACCTCTCCGGTGTCAGCGTCGCGGACCCGGAAGATGTCATTGAGCGTGCGCCCGCCGACCTGATGCCTGGCCCAACCGGTCATGGTCTCGGCCATCGGATTGAGCCAGGTGACGTGGCCGGCGACGTCGGTGGTGATGACGCCATCGCCGATCGATTCGAGCGTGACGGTCAGAAGTTCCTGACTTTCCACCAGGCGGCGCTCGGTTTGCCGTTTCTTGGTGACATCCTGCAGCGCGCCGATCAGGCGGACGAGGGTCCCGTTCTCGTATTCCGGCATCCCCACGGCGCGGCCCCAGAAATGGCGGCCGGCGGCGGATATCATCGGCAATTCCAGATCCCACGGCGTGCCGTTCAGCATGCCCATGCGCACCGCCGCGCCGATCTTCGGGCGGACCTCCGGGGCGAAAAAGCCGATGGCCTCCTCGACGGTGGGTTGATGCCCAGGAGGCAGGTCGTGGAGGAGGCACGTGGTGGCGGACCATTGCAAAACGTCGGTGCGCAAATCCAGTTGCCAGCCGCCGACGCCCGCCACGGCGCCGGTGCGGGTCAAAAACGCCTCACTGGTGCGCAGCCGTGCATCGGCCATTTTGCGCTCGGTGATGTCGTCGAACATCCACAGCGACTCGCCGGCGGGGTGGTCGAGCATGGTGGCGTTCAATGCGATCCAGATCAGCCTGCCATCTTTGCGGCGGATTCTGGTTTCGCTGTGATATCGTTGTCCGGATCTGAGGAGTGGATAGGCCGCATGACCCACCGCGGTGTAGGATTCGTCGTCCGGGAAGATGATAAGAGTGGATTGGTCGAACAATTCACCGGGTTCGTAGCCCAACATCTCCTCAAATCCCGTGTTGCACCAACGAATGTGGCGGTCCTGGCATTTCGCGATGCCGAACAGCCTGGTGTCGATGATGGCGCTCTGGCGTCCGGTCAGCGCCAGCAGATCGCGGCGTCCGGCGGTCAGGTTTCTCACCAGAAGGCCCAATGGCACCGATGACAGAACGAAAATGGCCGCGGCGAGTTCATCGGCCGCGGGATGGGAGACCGACAGGATCAGCGGGCTGAACAAATAATAACCGGTCAGGCAGGAGACGGCGGCCATGACGATCCCCGGGATCATACCGCAAAAGACGAAACACAGGATCATCGCCGGGTAGAACACCATGAACGGCATGCTGTCGGTGATCGGCTGCGTCAGGATATGGATCGCCAGCGAGGCCCCGAACAGCACCGTCGCGATCAACATCCGGATCGCCAGCGGCAGTTCCGGCGTCGAGGGTCTGATGTTCATGCCTGACCGTTTCCAATCCAGAGCATCATTCGATCAGGTGGCCACACCTGATCGGATAAAGTTGCTCGCCAAAACCAGAGCATCATTCGATCAGGTGGCCACACCTGATCG
>JAYVXQ010000477.1:0-3330 GCA_043785025.1 Acetobacteraceae bacterium | reverse complement strand
TGCGCCGACACCCCTGCACCCGCGCGCCGGACCCATGCTACCCTGCTGATGTCCAGATCCGCAGGAGGAACCCCCATGCCCGACCAATCCCCCCGCCCAGGGGACCTCACCGACCGGAATCTCGCGCTGGAACTGGTGCGGGTGACCGAGGCCGCGGCCCTCGCCGCCTCCAAATGGATCGGCATCGGCAAGAAAAACGAAGCCGACGGCGCGGCCGTGGAAGCCATGCGCAAAGGCTTCGACAGTGTCCAGATCGACGGCACCGTCGTGATCGGCGAGGGCGAGATGGACGAGGCCCCGATGCTGTTCATCGGCGAAAAAGTCGGCGCCGGCGGCCCCAAAATGGACATCGCCGTCGACCCGCTGGAGGGCACGACCCTCACCGCCAAAGGCGGCCCCAACGCCATCGCCACCGTGGCCCTGGCCGAACACGGTAATTTCCTCCACGCCCCCGACATCTACATGGACAAGATCGCCGTGGGCGGCGGCCTGCCCGAGGGCGTGGTCAACCTCGACGACACCGTCGCCAACAACCTGCGCAACCTCGCCCGCGCCAAGAAATGCGAGGTCGCCGACCTCATGGCCTGCGTCCTCGACCGCGACCGCCATGCCGAGATCATCGCCAAACTGCGCGAAGCCGGGGCGCGCATCATGCTGATCAGCGACGGCGACGTGGCGGGCGTCATCGCGACCACGCAGCCCGACTCGCTGGTCGACATCTATCTCGGCTCCGGCGGCGCGCCCGAGGGTGTGCTGGCGGCGGCGGCGTTGCGCTGCATCGGCGGTCAGATGCAGGGACGCCTGATGTATGAAGAAGAATCCCAGCGCCAGCGTGTCCGCGACATGGGCCACCCCGACCCGAACCGCGTCTTCAGTTGCGAGGACATGGCGCGCGGCGACGTCATGTTCGCCGCCACCGGCGTCACCTCGGGGGCGATGCTGCGCGGCGTGAAACGTTTCGGCGGCGGTGCGATCACCCATTCCGTGGTCATGCGCAGCCGCTCCGGCACCGTCCGCTATGTCGAGGCCCATCACAACTACGCGCAGAAGACCTGGTGGCAGGCGCCCTGACCCCTGAAGCGGGGGCCCCTTGACCGCGTTCGGCGTCGAAACGGGCCTCAGCGGCCGCCGCTGGGTTTTGCGCCCTTCCGACGACCGCATCGCCCTCGGCATCGCCCAACGCCTCGATCTGCCCGAGGTATTGGGACGCCTGCTCGCCGCCCGCGGCATCGGCGTGGAGACAGCGAGGCATTTTCTGGAGCCGACGTTGCGCGCCCTGCTGCCCGATCCGTCGGTGCTGATCGACATGGACGCGGCCGCGGACCGCCTCGCCGACGCCGTGATCGCCGCTGAAACCGTCGGCGTGTTCGGCGATTACGACGTCGATGGCGCGTGCAGCGCGGCGCTGATGGTCACCTGGCTCCGCCTGATGGGCTGTCCCGCGATCCACCACGTGCCCGACCGGATGAAAGAGGGCTACGGCCCCAACGCCCCGGCCTTGCTCGCCATGGCCGCCAAGGGCGCGACCCTCATCGTCTGCGTCGATTGCGGCACCGCCGCCACGGAAATCCTGACCGTCCTGACCGGCCACGCCGACGCGATCGTGCTGGATCACCACAAGGCCGAGGGTCCGCCGCCGCGCATCCTCGCCACCGTCAATCCCAATCGCCTCGACGACACCTCCGGCCTGACCTCGCTCTGCGCCGCGGGCGTCGCCTTCCTGACCGTCATCGCCGCCACCCGCGCCTTGCGCCGCCGCGGCCACTTCGCCGCGCGCGCCGAGCCCGATCTGATGGGGCTGCTGGACCTCGTGGCCCTGGCGACGGTGTGCGACGTCATGCCGCTGTCCGGCGTCAACCGCGCCTTCGTCTTCCAGGGCCTGCGCGTCATGGCCCGCCGCGCCCGTCCCGGCGTCGCGGCCCTGCTGGAGGTCACCCAGGCGCGCGACAAATTATCCGCCTTCACCTGCGGCTTCGCCCTCGGCCCCCGCATCAACGCCGCCGGTCGCATCAACGAAGCCGACCTCGGCCTCCGCCTGCTGCTGTGTCAGGACCCGATCGAGGCCATGGCCCTGGCCGAGCGCCTTGACGCCATCAACCGCGAGCGGCAGAGCGTCGAATCGGACATGCTGGACACCGCGATGCACGCCGCCTCGCTCCAGGCCGCGGCCGGCGACGCCGTCCTGGTCGTGGCGGGGGAGGGCTGGCACCCCGGGGTCGTCGGCATCGTCGCGGGCCGGATTAAGGAGCGTTTCAACCGCCCCGCCTGCGTCGCCGGCATCGCCATGGGGATCGCGAAAGGCTCCGGCCGATCGGTCCCCGGCCTCGATCTCGGCTCCGCGGTGATCGCCGCGCGCCAGGCGGGCATTCTGAACACCGGTGGAGGCCACTCCATGGCCGCCGGCTTCGCGTTGTCCGCCGATCAGATCCCGGCCTTCCGCGCGTTTCTGAACCAGCGTCTGGCCGCCGCCGCCGCCTTGCCGGGCGCCGTCGATCTGGTGGTGGAGGCCGCGGTGTCCGTCGCCGGCGCGACCCTCGATCTCGCCCGTCAGATGGAGCGTCTGGCCCCCTTCGGCGCGGGCAATGACGAACCGATGCTGGTCGTGCAACGCGCCCGCGTGCTGCGCGCCGACCGGGTCGGCAAGGACGCCAATTCGATCCGCCTGTTCATGGAGGGGGAGGGCGGTGGCCCGCGCCTGAAAGCCATGATGTTCCGCGCCCGCGACGGCGCCTTGACCAATACTCTGCTCAGCCGCGACCGCGTGCCGTTGCATCTGGCGGGGTATCTGCGGGTCGAGACCTGGAACGGCGCGGAGTCCGTGAGTTTCATCATCTCCGATGCCGCCTTGGCTTGACCTTCGCGGGCCCATCTTGACCTCATCAGGCCCATCTTGACCTCATCAGGAGGGTCGGCTACCCACCGGCCTCCCGGTTTCGGGTTGCTTGTCCCGTTCGTCTAGAGGCCCAGGACACCGCCCTTTCACGGCGGTAACACGAGTTCGAATCTCGTACGGGATGCCACGTGATGCCAATGGGTTAGTGGTATTTTCCGGGGTAGCCGAAACACCCATACGGCAAATATACGGCATACCCGGTACGGAACCTCGCGTCTTTGACGGTTTAGGCTGAGGTCGAATTCGTGCGCTTTATCCGTGCCGAGCTGGCGATACCGTTCCCGCCCGTGGATGGCATAGGGAGCGTAGGGGTCATCGGGCCAGCATCTGCCGTTCGCGTAGCGTTCCGCCTCAGAAAGGCGATAGGATGGGTAAATTATCTGGCGTATAGCTTGACAAGGCGGAGGCTATACCATGCGGAATGTGATCCGGGCGGC
>JAYVXQ010000476.1:0-3352 GCA_043785025.1 Acetobacteraceae bacterium | reverse complement strand
TTCTTTGTCGATCAGGAAAAACAGCTTCTGAATCTGGACAGGCGAGAACGTCGCGTTCTCTCCCCCCGCCGCCAACGCAGCCAGCACGAGTTGATCGCGTTCCATGGTCCGATTCCTATCCTCTTACCGACATTGCCTGAAAATGTATCATTCGGTCAAACACCATCCTTTCAACCAATTTGGTTTGTAGCGCATTTTTGAGAACAAATAAAGAACATACTCGGCCTTGGCCTGTTACGCAGGGGCCTGTGTCCGGTTGCCGCGACTGGTCCGATGAGTTGCAGCATACGTGAGCAGTCCGGGCTCATATCCCCGCCCGCAGCGGCAGGAAGACTCTGGGACGGCGCGTCCCCAGATGGTCGTCTGCGAACCCGGAGTGTCTGGTCTCATTAAACCGCCATCACGGCCTGTGCTGGGGTGCTGTCCGGCTTAATCGCGGCGGCGAGGCGTTGAAGGTCCGGCCAGGCCACGACCAAGGCGTTGTAGTCGGTAGCCTCCGCCGCCAGCTTGCGCCGCTCGGCCACCTGGAACAGACGATACGCCAGATCGCGGCAGGTCTCAGCCGTGGAACCCAGGCGTCCCAGCAATGCTGCGGCGGTAGTTTCACTATGCTCCAGCAATGCGGAGATGAGAGCATGTGTCAGAACCCAGTGTGGAGCATCTAGCGGTGGGCTGGGAGGAATTTCGTCGCGGCGGAGCAAACGTGCTTTCCCGGCGCGGGCGGCGAGCAGTCCACAGTGGATCAGGGCATTCGTGCCAACAGATCGTGCGCGAGAGAGATTATCAGCGTCTCCGAATGGTCTCTCCTCGAACCCATAAGTGCCAAACCAAGTCACGCCAAAGCGTGTGGCGGAGTCGAATTCGCCTTCCTGTTCTTCCAGAACAGCATCAAGTTCCGCATTTATCAAGATCAGTGCGGTACGTACTGGCATTGGCGTGTCGTCGCTTTCAAGAACCGCCTCATATCGTGTAAAAACTCCAATACCCGGGCCGATCGCAGCTTGCTGAAGATCAACCGGTGCCAGCGCCTCTTGCTGCATTATTCGAATTGCTTCTGGCAATTCGGCACGCAAAGCAGAAAGAAATTGACTGCGGGTAGTGGTTGTTGCGCCGCTAGGCCGCCGCCGGCAAGATAGGACAATGGAAGATGCAAGCGCATTAGAAGCTTGACCACGCATTCGGTTACCGAGTTCAGTTCTCAACGGCCAAGTTCCGTCAACCATCAAACCGGCGTCATGAACAGCCTGAAGAAATGTTGCCCAGCCCGTGGAAGATATCTCGATGCCGCGCTGCTCACTTTGCTTGAAGGCATAGTAAAGAGCCATCGGAAATTGGGGATCATTTATGCCATTCAGATTTTTTATCACTGACCGCATATTCAAAAGGAAAAACTCTTCGGCGCGTTCCCTATTGCCATGGCGATAGGATGCGGCGACGAGTTCCTCGCCTTTTGGTGTGACGAGTGTCCTAAATAAACACGGATACAAAGCTCTTGCGCTGTGCCGTAGCCATATGTAAAAAAAATCAGATATATCAGCATACCCAATATTGTCGTAATATGGCGGATCACTACTTATGACCGGCATTGGCTGCATTTTCTCCAGTGCCTGCGCTGCCGTTTGATTTACTGATGCGGGAGTTTCAAATGCCAATTTATCAAGAACCTTACACAGAGATTTGCAGCATCCCAGGAAGTCCCCTCCGGCACCCGCAAACGGGTTCGTCTCCGCAAAGTCCCAAACGACCTGCAATGCCGGTCGGTTAAAAGTCCCTCGCAAGCGGTCCATTGCGGTTTCCCACACACACATCGAGGAATTGCGATCCGCCATTTTCCCAACCGCCAGGGACAAATAGGTTGCCACGGCCTGCGAATAGGCCAAGGCGCCAACCCCTCCGGACGATATCCCGATTTCGTCATCAATCATACCGGCGTTGATCGCATCGCTCCTTATAGCCGTCGTTGCTTTTTCAACTAATTTAGATATTGAGGTTAAGGTGATAAGTTGACGCATCGTAAAAAAGTCTGTCCACTTGGTCATTCCGTAAATGATGGGCGTCAGAGCCCTGGGATCACGAGAGAGCTCAGCATCAGGGAATTCAAATTCAGAAATTATTCTGAGATCGTCCGACAATTTCAACGGCGCAGGAATATAGAATCGATTGTTGTCCCTTTCAACCACAACAGCCATCATTACGGACCCCGACCGACCAGCGTTCGCCTCGGCTTTAATAAAAACATCGTTGATTGGCGTTCCTGTCAGAAGGCACTTAAAACTGGCTCCGCGTGCTGTTTTGGTTCCATGTCTGGCAATTTCCAATCTCTTCTCATCCTTTCCAGTCTGAACCAGAAAGCGATAGGTAGCAGTCTCTCGGTCGATTTCAGGCTCCAACCATGTTTCGCGTCCCGCCTTAGTCGACAACATGAAAGTTGACGCCAGAGGCACCATCGCCCCCTTCGCCGCCGGGTTCGGGCTCCGCACCGTCCGCGCCCAAATCCACGCGATCACGGTCGCCTTCGACCCATCCGGCATGTCCGCCTGAGGATACAAATGCCCGATGCGTTTGAACGCCTCCTCCCGCATCCAGGCGCCATAGCGGCGCACATCCTCGGCCAATCCCGCCGCGCCCTTGCCGCGCCAGCCGCGCAGCCGCGCTTCCTCCCGCGCCGCGGGATGCACCGGCAGCATGCCCGCGAATTTCGGCGGGATTTCCACCAGCGCCTTGGTGATCAGCACCGCCACCGGGTTCAGGTCGGAGGCGATGGCCCGCAAGCCCAGACGCTGCGCCTCCAATGGGATGGAGCCGCCGCCGCAGAAGGGATCGCAGACCGGCGGGGCGTGCGCCGCCAGATACGCCAGCACCGCGGGCGCGTTTTCGACCGGCGGCGGTTCCTCCCCGCGCGCCCAGGCGAGGGAACGGGCGATTTCCCAGCGTGCCTGGCCGAGGATGGTTTCGTTCGTGCTGGATTCCCATTTCACCAGTTGTTCGATCAGCCGGTGCAGCCGGTCGCGTTCGGCGCGGCGGGCGTCATCGGTGCCGAACCGGTCCGGCCAGGCGGAGGGATCGTCCACCAGTTGCGCGAACAGCACCGCCCGGCACGCCGCCAGAGGCCGCCGCGCCCACCACAGATGCAGGGTGGAGGGATGGCCATGCCGGATGCTCTTTTCCCGCGCCGACGCCTTGTTGATGGCGTCCAGCGGCAGCGAGACCTCGATCAGCTTCTTTCGGATTGTCACGGCGGTTCCCAGAGACATTCAGGCGGCGGCGCCAAGGTCCTCGTCGAGGTCCTCCCGGTCAAGCCGGTGGTGGTTGACCAGCAAGGTGCGGATCGTGAGCTCGGAAACCTGGAAAT
>JAYVXQ010000475.1:0-10810 GCA_043785025.1 Acetobacteraceae bacterium | reverse complement strand
GGCGCGGCCCCAGACGGCGCGACCCCAGACGGCGCGGCCCCAGACGGCGCGACCAAAGGCTGAATGCGGCGCGGTGTTTACTTTGGATTCATCATTTTCGTCCATGGTGGCGGAAATTCCGATGGCACTCCGATCCGATGGCTGACGCGACCTTGCCCGACCCGACGCTATCCGGATCGCCCGTCCGGATGACGACGCGCGCGGTATGGCTGGTGGCGGGCTTGCTGATCCTGCTGTTCGCGGCGGCGGATGTCATTGTGCTGCGGCAGGCGCGGGAACACGCGTTGCGCGGGGCGGAGAAAACGCTGAGCACGACGGCGCTGATCCTGGCGGAGCAGGCGGAACGGGCGATGCAGGGGATCGACCTGATCCTGCTCGACCTGACCCGGTATGCGCGGGGGCATGGGGCGGTGGACGTGGCGGCGTTCGATCGGATCATGAGCACGGAGGACGCGCACGCGACGATGCGCCAACGCATTGTCGGGTTGCCTCAGGCCAACGCGATTCAGATCATCAACATGGCGGGATATGTCGAGAGCAGCTCTCGGTTGTGGCCGCTCGCCCCGATCGATTTGCGCGATCGCGATTACGTGGCGCGGCTGATCGGCGATGAGGCTTTGGAACTGGCGATCTCGCCGCCTTTATACGCGCGGGTCGACGGCAGTTTCACGATCTTTCTGGCGCGCAAGATGCGGGGACCCGCCGGCACGCCGATCGGCATTCTGGCCGCCGCGATCGAGTTGCCCTATTTCGAGGATTTTTACCGCGCGATCACGCCGGCCGAGGCTGGCACGACCTTTCTGATGCGGGCCGATGGTGTGGTCGTCGCGCGCTATCCGCCGAGCGATACCGTCGGCAAGAATTACCAGGCGCCGGCGCGGTTGCTGGGGGCGGGTGATGCCGGGGTCTCGCGCGGGACCAGCCCGGTCGATGGGATCATGCGGATCAAAGCGGCGCGGCGGTTGAAATTCTATCCGCTCGTGGTGCTGACCGCGGTCGATGAAACGGTCGCTTTGCATGACTGGTGGCGGATGGTCTGGATATTGGGCGTGGCGACGGGTGCCGGTGCTCTGGCGATCGCCGCCGCCGCTGGAATGATGGCCCGCCGCTGGCGTCAGCACCAGGCGTTGAGCGCGGCCCGGGAGCGGCTGGCGCATGCCCAGGCGGCGTTGATGCGGGCGCGGGAACTCCACGCGGAGGCGGAGAGCCGGGCGAAATCCGGTTTCCTGGCGATGATGAGTCACGAGATTCGCACCCCCATGAACGGCGTATTGGGTCTTGCCGGAACCCTGATCGATACGCCGCTGAGCGGTCAGCAGCGGGAGATGGTGCTGGCGATCCAGGAATCCGGTGATTCGTTGCTGCGGATTTTGAACGACATTCTGGATTATTCGAAGCTGGACGCGGGCAAGATGCAGTTGGAGGTCAGCGCGTTCTCGCCCGCCGCGCTGACCCAGAATCCGATCAGCCTGTTGGGGCCGCGCGCGTCGGTGAAGGGCCTCGCGCTGCACGCGGCGTGCGGACACGGAATGCCCGCCGCGGTGCTTGGCGATCCTGGGCGGCTGCGTCAGGTGCTGCTGAATTTGGTTTCCAACGCGATCAAATTCACCGAGCGCGGATCGGTGACGATCTGGGCTGGGTGCGTCGCGCGGGAGCCCGGCCATGCGACCCTGGTCTGGCGGGTGACGGATACCGGGATCGGGATCCCGGAAGACCGGATCGGCGGGCTGTTCGCGGAGTTCATGCAGGTCGATCCCTCGATCACCCGGCGGTTCGGCGGGTCCGGTCTGGGCCTTGCGATCAGCAAGCGGCTGATCGAGCAGATGGGCGGATCAATTGGCGTCGTTTCGGATCCGGCGGCCGGATCGACGTTCGAGGTGACGGTGCGGCTGCCGGTGACCGATGCGCTGTGCGAGGATGAACTCGCGCCGTTCGATGTCGTGGCGGCGTTCGCGGCGCGGTTGCGCCAAATGGGCCGCGCGGGCCGCATTTTGTTCGCCGAGGACAATCCGACGAACCAGTTCGTGGTGCTGCAATTCCTGCGGGGTTTCGACGTGCAGACCGATACGGTCGGGGATGGGTTGGAGGCGGTACAGGCGGCCTCGAGTTTCGTTTATGACGTGATTTGCATGGATATGCGGATGCCCGACATGGATGGGCTGACCGCGACGCGGTTGATCCGGGCGCGCGGTGGCGCCTTGGCGTCGATCCCCATCATCGCGCTGACGGCGAACGCGTACAAGGAAGACGTCGACGCCTGCTATGCGGCGGGGATGACCGGGTTCATCGCCAAGCCAGTGCGAAAGGAGGCGTTTCTGGCGGCGGTGCTGGCGGCGCTGGATCAGGCGGGCCCCACATCGCCGCGCGGCATCGTGACGGAGCCGGCGGAACCGATTCGTGACGCGTTCGATCAGGCGGGATTCGCCCGCTTGCGGGAAGACATCGGCGAGGACGGGGCGGCGGAACTGGTCCGGCTGTTTCAGACGGATGCGCGTGACATGATTCTGGCACTTGGCGTCCAGTCCCGGGACCCAAGGGCGTTGGAGCGGGAGGCACATAGTCTGAAGGGCGCGGCCAGTGCGGCCTGCGCGCCCGCGCTGGCTGGCGCCGCGGCGGCGTTGGAGGCGCGGTTGGCGCGCAAGGAGGCGGTCGAAGCGGCCGCTTTGGCCGCGTTGACCGAGGCGTTCGATGCCTGGCGGGCCGCCGTGACGATGGCGTTGCCGTCCGCCGTGATGGCCGCCTGAATCCAGACCGCGAGCCTCACGCGTCCGCGCGTTCGGCCATGTCGCCAACGGATGAGAAGATGATACGGCTGCCGTCCGACAAGGCGATCCCACGATTGCCGCGATGGATCGCCGGGGCAAAACCATCCATGGACCGCGCCGCGCCCGACACCGCACCGCCAAACGCGATTGGGGGCGCCAAACGGGGAAGCCTCGCGCGGCCAAGAATCCCGGGCACATCCAGCGGCGGCATCGAACCGCCGGTGATCGTGCCCCCGATACCGTCGGGAAGACTAAGCCGCGCCGTCTTCATCCGCGCGTCGGGTTGGCTGTTCGTTCCGGTGCCGCTCATCGCCGTTTCCTTTGGCCCGAGGATCGGGGCGGAATGCCCTGGTCGATGAAGCGAGTGTCCTCCAAAACCATGAAGAATTGGTTAACAGAAGAACATCTCGTGAATATCCGGGGAGTATTTCAGGAAAACAAGCTGAAACCGGTCAGCGCGGGTCCGGGGGCGCGATGCGGTTAACGCCGCGCGGATCCTCCTCCGGGTTTCCGGCGGGCGGGCCAAGGGGACCGGTCCGGCGGGCATTCCAGGCGTTCAAAGCCCATCGCACGGTGGGGAACGCCACCTCAGACCAGGGAATGTCATCCCAGGCGAACAGGGCGACGTCCAGACTCTCAGGACCGGCGGAGAACACGGGCGCGCCTGGATTGGCGAAGGTCGCGCGGAAGATCACCTGAACCTGACCGATCCGCGCGACGCTGAATACGCCGAGGATCCCGTCGATGCGGATATCCGCGAGGGCTTCCTCCATCGCCTCGCGGGCGGCGCCCTCTTCCAATGTTTCGTCCAACTCCATGTAGCCAGCGGGCAGGGTCCAGAAGCCGCGCCTGGGCTCGATCGCGCGCCGGCACATCAGGATCTTATCGCCGGAGGCCACGACCGAACCGACCACGACCTTGGGGTTCTGGTAGTCGATATGGCCGCAATCGGCGCAAATCATGCGCGCGATCGAGTCGCCGTCGGGGATTTTCGTTTCGAAGTTCGGCATGGCGTGACCTTGGGCGAAGGGGGGGTGCGAAGAAGGTGTCGGGATGCGAGCGGTGTGTCAGGCGGCGGCGGGCACGGCGCGGGCGCTTGATGTGGGTTGGCGGCTGACAAGAAATCCGATCAGCGCCAGATTGAGCACGTTGAACACCACGCCCGCCCCGAAGGAGGGCGCGTAAGATCCGAATTGATCGAACAGCCAGCCGGCGAGCCAGCCGCCCACCGCCATGCCGGACATACCGGCGAACAGGACGGTCGGAATGCGCCACGACGCCTCGGCCGAGGGAAACAGATCGCGGATCGCGACCGAATAGGATGGGATGATCCCGCTGAAGCCAAGCCCATAAATGCCCGCGATCACGAACAATCCCAGTTCGCGCTGGGTTGCCAGGAAGGCGGCGATCGCGACCGTTTGACAGAGCGAGCCGATCAACACCGTCCGCAACCCGCCGGCCCGGTCCGCGAGCGCGCCCCAGAACTGGCGCGAGATGAAAGCGCAGCCCAAAAGCACCGACAGCATGGCGGCGCCGTGGACGGGATCGATGCCCACATCGGTGCAGAAGGCCACGAGATGCTGGCTCGGCATCGCCATCGGCACGCAACAGCAAAAAGCCGCGAGGCAGATGATGATCTGCGCCGCGTTTGGCGGCAGGCCAAGGACCGAGCGATCCCGGCTCGCGTTCAGCGCGATGGCGGGTCCCTTGGGCACCGGAACGGGCTTCAACATCAGTAACAACGGAGGGATGCAGATCAACACCACGATGGCATAGGCGATCATGACGGCGGGCCAGCCGTAAACCGCGATCCCACGCTCGAAGACTGACGGCCAAACGACGCCGGCGATGTATTGACCCGACGAAATCAGCGCGATCGCGGTGCCGCGGCGGCGATCGAACCAGCGGCTGACATAAATCAGCAGCGGGGCGTAGATGGCGCCGTTGCCGATCAATCCGATCAGCAGTCCGTGGCCGATATATAATGGCGTGACGCCGCCAAGCGTCGAGATATACAGGCCCAACGCCATCATGACGGTGCCGAAGCCGGCGACCCCGCGCAAGCCGATCCGGTCCGCCAGCCAGCCCATGGGAATGCCGCCGATCCCGGTGCCGACCCACAACAAAGATCCCGCCAAAGCGATCACCGACCGGTCCGTGCCAAGCGCCTCCTGGATCGGTTTCAGACCGACGACGATCAGCAACGGTGAGCCATAGGCGAACGACAGGATCGCGAGCGTCAGGCTGGCGGCGATCCAGGAGCCGCGCCCCTCGATACTCGGCTGTGTCTCGGACATGGATGTTTCCCAGGGGTCGTTTAATTAGGAGGGTCGTTTGGTTTGGGCGCGCTTTCTTCAGCCGGATCAGGCGGGACGGCGGGTCTTCCATCCTGGTCCGCGCGGCGTAGGATAGAGGCCGCGAACGACCATCGGCAAGCTGGAGCGGCTCATGACCAACCCCAATGACACACCCTCGGGTCCCTTGAAGGGCCTGCGGGTTTTCGACCTGACACGCGTGCTCGCGGGTCCCACCTGCGCGCAAATGTTGGGCGATCTGGGTGCCGATGTGATCAAGATCGAGCGGCCGGGGGCCGGCGACGACACCCGCGGATTCGCCCCGCCGTTCATGCCGGGGACGCAAGAGAGCGCCTATTTCGTCGGCGTCAATCGTAACAAAATGTCGGTGACGCTGGATATCGGCACGCCCGAGGGGCAGGACATCGCGCTGAAGTTGATCGCCGAATCCGACATTCTGGTGGAGAATTTCAAGGTCGGGGCGCTGGCGAAATACGGGCTTGGCTATGAACAGTTGCACGCGAAATTTCCCCGCCTGGTTTATTGCTCGATCACCGGGTTCGGCCAGACCGGACCGTACGCGCCAAGGCCGGGCTATGACAGTCTGATCCAGGGCATGGGCGGGGTGATGAGCCTGACCGGAGATCCGGCGGGGTTGCCGCAAAAAGTGGGCGTGCCGGTCGCGGATTTATTCGCCGGCCTGTATGGCGCGATCGGGATCCTGGCCGCGATCCGGCATCGCGATCTGACGGGTCGGGGGCAACAGATCGATATCGGAATGCTGGACACCCATGTCGCGTGGCTCGCGAACCAGGGCATGAACTATCTGGCGACCGGCGAAAATCCGGAACGGCTTGGCAACCAGCATCCGAACATCGTGCCCTATCAGGTGTTCCCCACCGCCGATGGCCACATGGTGTTGTCGGTCGGGAACGATCCGACCTTCAAACGATTCTGCGAGGGCTTCGCGCTGACCCATCTGCTGGAAGATCCGCGCTTCGCGACGAATGCGAAACGGGTGGAGAACCGGCAATTGGTGACGGATACTCTGACCCCGCTGATGACCCAACATCCAACCCTGTGGTGGATCGAAAAGCTGGAGGCGCTGAAGATCGGCTGCGGTCCGATCAATAAATTGTCCGAGGTGTTCGCCGATCCGCATGTGGTGGCGCGGAACATGGTGTTGGAAATGGAACACGCGACCGGCGGGCCGATGAAAATGATCGCCAATCCGGTGAAGCTGTCGGAAACGCCGGCGGATTACCGGCGGCCGCCGCCGGTCCTCGGCCAGCACACGGACGAGGTACTGGGCTTGCGTCTGGGCTTGGACGCGAAGGCGCTGGCGGTGTTGCGGGAGAAAGGGATTATCTGAACGGCGGGCGCGTCGGGCGTTACGTCCGTCCGCCGAAAATCGCCGTGCCGACCCGCACCAACGTCGCGCCCAGAGCGATCGCGATTTCGTAATCGGCCGACATGCCCATCGAGACCACGGGCAGTCCATGTTTGGCGGCGCGGTCCGCGAGCCAGGCGAAATGCGGTGCGGGATCCTCGCCGTGCGGGGGGATGCACATCAGACCGGTCAGGACCGCGCCGAACCGGGACTGGCAGTCGGAAATGAACGCATCGGCATCGGCTTTTGCGACGCCGGATTTCTGCGCTTCATCGCCGGTGTTGACCTCGATCAGCAGCGACGGGCGGCGGTCCTCTTTGATCATCGCGGCGGCCAGCGCGTCGGCCAGTTTCGGCCGGTCCAGCGTCTCGATTACGTCGGCGAGGCGGACGGCTTCGCGCGCCTTATTGGTTTGCAGGCCGCCGATCAGGTGCAAATGAAAGTGATGGGTGGCGCGCAGAGCGGGAAATTTCTCCGCCGCCTCCTGCACGCGGTTTTCGCCGAACACGGTCTGACCCGCGCCCAGAGCGTCGAGCACCGCCTGCGCTGGTTTGGTCTTGGAAACCGCGACGAGGGTCACGTCCTCGGGCGCGCGTCCCGATTTGATCGCGGCAGTGGCGATCCGGTCGCGGACCGCGCGCAAATTATCCGCGATCATAGCCCAGAATTTCCGGCGAGGGCGGCGTCGAGGTCCGCGCCCTCTAAAACGGTCTGGTGGCCGAACGTGATCCGCGTGGCGCGCCACGCGGGATCGGAGCGGGCGTCGGACAAAGCCGTGGCCAGATCGGGCTCCATCAACAGGTTTTCAGCGCCGTCGGCGGCGACGCGGTGCAGCAGATAACAGATCGGGACCGAGCAGGCCATGGAACGCAAATCCTCACGGAACGTCAGCGCGCTGGCGAGCCGATGACCGCCAGCAGCGCGGGCACACACACTAAACTGGCGATCAGCGTGCACCCCAGGCTGATCAACAGCAAGACGCCCATGCTGGCGGTGCCCGGATGATTGGACAACGCCAGCGAACCGAACGCGGTGCTGGTCGTGAGCGCGGAAAACACGATCGCCCGTGCGGTGGGGGAGCCGATTGGGGCCGTCGCGCCGGACCGCCAGTTCATCACGAAATACACGTTGAACGATACGCCAACGCCTAACAGCAGCGGCAAGGCGATGATGTTGGCGAAATTCAGCGGCAAGGACAGCAGCACCGCGACGTAAAGCGTCAACAACGCCGACAGGATCAGCGGCGTCAGCACCAGGATGACGTCCAAAGCGCGGCGCAACGTCACCGCCAGAATGATCAGGATCGCCCCGAAAGCCCCAATCGCGGCGGATTCGAACGCGCCGATGATGGTGGCGGAGGTCGCGGCGATGGTGACGGCGGAGCCCCCCGCCGTGGGAACGATGCCGGTCACCTCGGCGACGAAATGCGCCATGGCGGGCCCGCGGATCGCGGCCTTGGGCACGATTTGAACCCGGGCGCGGCCATCGGGCAGCAGCCAGTCATGGGCTATATCCGGCGGGACGTCCGCGACAGTGACTTTCGTCGCGCTCAGGGCCTCGCGCAGATGGTCGAGTTGCAACGGCAGGAAGCGCGTCAACGCGGCGTTTGCGGCCATGGCGATGTCATCCGTCGCGGATTCCAGGCGCCGGAGATCGCCCGCCACGGCGGCCAAAGGATGATCGGCGGGGAGTTTTTTCAACGCGGGTTCGATCTGCGACAGCGCCACCCGCGCGGCGAGGCGGACCTGATCGGCGGTGATCGGAGCCACCGGTGGCGCGGCACCCAGGGTTGGGCCAAGCACGCCGCGCGCATCGGCGATGACCGCGAGTTTCTTGTCCTGATCGCGGGGAACGAAGCTTTCGATGGAGATCACGTCCTCGACCGTCGGCAGCGCGCGCAGCCGGATCGCGGCGGCGGCGGCGGCGCTTGCATCGGGCAGCACGGCGTCGATGGTGTAGGGATTGGTCAGCGGCGCGTCGGCGAGGTCGCTCAAAGTGCGCATCGCCTCGGTCGAGGGGTTCTTGGTATTGAGCGGGTCGGAATCGAACGTCAGCCGCGGGCACACGGCGAGTGCCACGCCCGCCAGGGCGATGAAACCGGCCAGGATCGGGATGCCATGGGCACGGATCCAGGGATCGATCGGGGCAGCCCATGCGATGCCGGTTCCGGCGTCCTCGGGCGGCGGGCGGCACAACGTGATCGCGGCGGGCAGGAAGGTGACGGTGCAGGCGAAGGCAATGAGCATACCCGCACCGGCGATCAGGCCGAGCTCCGCCACGCCTGAAAACGCCGTTGGGACGAACGCCAGGAAGCCCGCGGCGGTGGCCAGCGCGGCGCACAGGATCTGACCGCCCGCGCGTCCTCCGGTCAGGCGCATTCCCTGCGCCAGGTCGCCGGTTTCGTGCCGGTATTCACGGAAACGGACGGAAAACTGGATCGCGAAATCGACCGCGATGCCCACGAACATCACACCGAAACCAACCGAGACAAGGTTCAGCGTGCCGACCGCCAACGCCGCGAACAGGATCGTCAGGATCAGGCCAAGCCCCAATGTCAGCAAAATGGGGACGATCAGGCGCCAGGTGCGGACCGCGAGGTACAGCCAAAGCGTGATCAGGATGACGCTGCCGATCAGGCCTTCGACCGCCCCCTGAGCGACGGTCGAAAATTCCTCATCCGCGAGCGCGACCTGACCGGTGACGCGGACATGGGCTTCGCCGGTTTTCACGAATTCCAGATCGGCGATGATGGCGCGCATGGCGGCGGTGGCGTCGCCGCCCGGTTCCAGCGCGCCGAAATTCTGTTTCGGTTGGGCCAGGACGAAGCGGTATTTTCCGGCGAGGTCGGACAGGCCCGAGCCCAGAAGATTTTGCCAGGACAGCGGGCGCGGTTTCCCGGCGGCGGCGTCGGCGAGGACGGCATGAAACGCCTCGATCGCGCTGGCGTAGGGCATCAGGTTCGCCGCCCCCTGGGTTACCCCGACGCCCATCAGCGCCAAAGCCGAGAACAGACCGCGCGCGGTCGGATCCGCGACCAACTGGCCCAAAAAGGGTTGGGCGTCGATGGTGCGATCCATGATGGCGGTGAGCTGCGCCTCGTCGAGGAATAGCAGGCCGTTTTTCTCGAAATAGGGTGAGGCGTCGGGGCGGCGGGCCGAGAGGAAATGGGTCTTGTCCCGCAGCAGCGCCTCGGTCAGCGCGGCGGCGGTGATGTCGGCCTGCTCGGGCTCCTTCGCGTCGATCACGGCGACCAGCAGGTCGTGGAACTGAGGAAAATCCTTGTTCAGTTCCGCCGCGTTGCGCCGCCAGGGCAGCGTGTCCGAGAACATTTGGTCGGTGTCGGTGGAGACGCCGAGACGCATCGACGCCACGACGCCCGCGACAACCGCGAGCACCAGACTGACGAGGACGACGGCGAATGCGTGGCGGCGGCTGGCGTCCACCAGACCGGCGAGCAGACGATTGAGCATGAGACGAACCGGACACCCTGATCACAGACGCCCCTGATAGTCGCCTGGTTCCATCGGGTCTATTCCCGCATGATCAGATCAGCGAGGGCTTTGGGCTCGGTCAGCATCGGATAATGGCCGGTATCCAACTCGTACCAGGCCGCCTTCAGCGTGTCAGCGGCGCGTTTTTGATGGGCGACCGGCGGGTTCACGCTTTGCTTGCACCAGATCACCGACGCTTTCCAGGTTTGGCTCCAGAATCGGTCGAGCTTCACGGGTGCGGCCATCGCGGCGACGGGGTGCGGGGTATAGCGGTCCAGAGCCCAGGTCTTGATGGGTTCCTGGAGGGAGATGAACATGCGGTTGGCCGCGTCTTCCCGCGAGGGGCCGGTGCCGACCGCGTCCGTGACGGCGGTGGGGCGTTTGACGTGGTCGGACACAGCCTCGCCATTGAAAAGCGCCAGAGCGTCGGCGAGGACGATGCGGCCGATGCGTTCGCGGGCGATTTCGGCGACGCGGCAGGCGATCATGCCGCCGCAGCTGGTGCCGACCAGGACGACGTCACGCAGGTCCTCGAAAAACAGCATTTCGGCGATTTCGGCGGCCTGGGTTTCGGTGTCGATGCCGGGCCGCAACGCGTGGCGGCGCTCGGCGCAGCCGTCGAGGCTGGGGGCGAAGACCGTGTGGCCGGCCGCGCGCAGGTGTGGGACGACGTCGCGCCAGATCCAGCCGCCCTGATAGGCGCCGTGCAGAAGGACGTAATTTGCCATGACCGTGTTTCTCCCAGGTGTTTGTCCCCGGCACAAGGCCGGGGGTAGTGTCTCAGTTTGAAAAAGTAAGTCCGGCTCCGGCCCGCTCCCCCGCCCGGCCACCCATGTCATTATAATCGTGGGTGGCCGGGCGGGGGAGCGG
>JAYVXQ010000474.1:0-3383 GCA_043785025.1 Acetobacteraceae bacterium | reverse complement strand
GGATGCCGGCGAAGGTGAATTTGATCCCGTTCAATCCGTGGCCCGGAACGAAATACGAGCGCAGCAGCCGAAGCGCGATCGATCGTTTCGCGCGCATTGTGAACGACGCGGGCTATGCCTCGCCCGTGCGCAAACCGCGCGGCCAGGACATCCTGGCGGCGTGCGGGCAATTGCGGACCGAGGGCACGCGGACGCGGGCCGTGGGTCATGATGCTTGAGGCTCGGGTGGTGATGAGGGGTAGGATGGGGCTCCGCCCCATGCCCCGCCAGGAGGGCGTTGCCCTCCTGAACCTCCCACCAAAGGGCGAGGCCCTTTGGGATCTATCCCTTTCGGTCAGAGTGTATGAGGAGGCCATCCATGACGTATCAACGTCCGCGCAGGCCTCCTCACACACTCTGACCGAACTCAATGGTTCGAAGGGGCCATGGCGCTTGGCGGATGTCCAGAAGGCAGAGCCTTCTGGTGGGGTCTGGGGTGAAACCCCATCCTACCGCTCACCACCAAACGCGCCCCAGGCCAGATGACCCAGGACCCCTTCCTCGTCCCCGAGGACCCCACGGCCGCCGCCGCCATCGCCGCCATCGCCGAGGACCTGGACCTGTTCGACGACTGGATGGACCGATATCAGTTCATCATCGAATTGGGCCGCAAGCTCCCCCCGTTCCCCGACGATTGGGCCAACGACTCTCACCGTGTCCCCGGCTGCCAGAGCCGCGTCTGGATGGAAGCCATTCACCGCGACGGCCGCCTGTTTTTCGCCGGAGCCTCCGACGCCGCCATCGTCTCCGGCCTCGTGGCACTTCTGTTACGCGTCTATTCCGGCCGCCCCCCCGCCGAGATCATCCAAACCGATCCCGTTTTCCTGAAAGATCTCGGCCTGCTGGAGGCGCTGTCGACGAACCGCGGCAACGGCATCGCCGCGATGGCGCGCAAGGTCCGGGACATCGCCACTCAGCACATTGAACGCTGATCCGCGGCTGGCATGACCCCCGGCACCCGGGTCGCGCTGTTCCTCGCGGCGGTCTTCGGCGCCAACGCCGTCAGCGCTTATATGCCGCTCTGGTTCGCCGATCGCGGCCTGTCCGCCGCCGATATCGGTCAGGTGCTTGGCCTCGCGTCGCTTTTCAAGGTCATCGCCGGTCCGGGCTGGGGAGGCATCGCCGATCATCTGGGGCGGCGGCGTCCGGTGATGATCGCCGCCGCGACGGTCGCGACCGGCCTCAGTCTCGCGTATCTTCCGGCCACCGGCTTTGGCGCGATCCTGATCATCGCCGCGTGCCAGGGGGTCGCCGCTTCCGCTTTGGGGCCACTGGCCGACTCGCTGGCTTTGGCGCTCGCCCGCGACGGACGGTTGGAGTACGGGCCGGTACGCTCCGCGGGATCGATCGCTTTCATGATCGCGACGGCGTTGGCCGGTCAGGGGCTGGCGCTTCTGGGCTTGAGCATCGTTCCGGCGATGCAGGCCATCGGCTATGGGTTCGCGGCGATTTTCGCCCATGCGTTACCGGAAACGCCCACCACCGCGCGTCGGCCGGGATCGAGCGTGGTTGGCGGATTGATCGGCGGCTGGACATTATTCCGCCTGCGCCCCTTCCGCCTCGCCGTGGCCTGCACCGCTCTGATCCAGGGCGCCCATGCCGCCTATTACGGTTTCGCGGCGCTGTTCTGGCGCGAACAGGGGATCGATGACGGAACGATCGGGCTGCTGTTCGCGGAGGCGATCGTGGCCGAGATTGCCCTGTTTCTGTGGGGGCAGCGCCTGATCGCCTTCCTCGGGCCCGCCGGCCTGACCGGGCTCGCCGCCGCCGCGTCCGTGCTGCGCTGGTCTGCGATGGCCGCCGCCCCGCCGTTGATCGTGCTGGCCTTGTTGCAGATTTTGCACGCCGCGACCTTCGCCATGCAGCATTTATCGGCGATGCGCCTGCTCAGTCAGAGCATCCCGGCCTCGCGCGCCGCCACCGGCCAGGCGCTGCACTCCGCCTTGGGCTATGGCGCGCCGACCGGGGTGATGATGCTGGTGTCGGGAATGCTGTATGCGCGCGCGGGAGGCCTCGCGTTCCTGGTCATGGCTGGATGCGCGGCGTGCGCGTTGCCGTTGGCGATCGCGTTGAGGCCCAAAGCGGGACAGGTTCCGCGGGGGTGATCAGAGGCGGCGTTCGCCGCGATCCGCTCCCCGTTGGTCGCGGACATTCTGGCGCGTGGGTTAACGACGCCTGGTAGGACGTCGCGGCCAGAGGATCGCGAGATGGGGAATGGATCCGCGAGGGCGGCGTAGGTTTGTTGACGGACTGGTTATATCAAGTCCGGAAGCTCGTCCCCGTCCGTTGACGCCAATCGGGTAACGGCCCGCCGCTGGCGACATAGACACCGAACGAAATCAAACCGATCGCGAGCCAATCGATCACCCCAGGCCACTCGCCAAGAACGGGGATCGCCAGAAGGCCGGTCGCCACCGGCGTGAGCGCGACGAACGCGGCACCCCCGGACGCGCCCAAAAGCCTGACCATGCGCCCATACAGCAGAAGCGCCACGATCGCCGTGAGAATGCCCTGAACGACCGCCTGCACCGCGATATCGAATATGGGCGCGTTCAGCACGCTGGTCCCCGCGAAGAAAAGATACGGCGGCAGATAAAACACCAGCGATCCGACCGCCGCGATCGCCGCCGCATGCAACCCATCGATCCGGCCGCGCCGCATCGCCACGGTATAACAGGCCCATGCGAGGCCCGCGGTCAGAAACATCACGTGGCCGATCGTCCGCGCGGTCCCAAACGCGCCTCCGCTGCCCCAAACGATGCCCGCGGAGCCCAGTACGATCAGCGCGAAGCCGATGCGTTTGCGGACATTGAACGCCTCTTTCAGGACGATCGACGCCAGCATTGCGACCATCAGGGGCATCACTCCGGGAAACAGAGCCCCTCCGTGCGCGGCGGGCGCGAACAACAACCCGGCATTCACCAGCAGCACCATCGGCGCCCCGCACCCGGCGATGATCGCGATCTCACCGATCCAGCCAAGACGGGACCACGCGAGACCTTTCATCGCCAGATACGGCGCCAGCAGAACGCCCGCCACGCTGAACCGGATCGCCGCCACATCCCACGGCGTCAGGCTCGTGCGCACGGCCAAACGGGATACGACGATGAAGGCGCCCCAGATGCACACGGCGGCGAGGCCATACAGCGCGCCGCGCGTATACGCCGATCGATTGGGCTGGTCCGTCACCGCACGGGCCCGAGGCGGCGCCGCGCCGCTATGTCGTTTCCACCCGTCACCGGTCCCTCCGTTTTGCGATCGCCACAAAACTGGGCTTTTTTGACCCTATCCGGCCATCCGGATCTTGCCGCGACCGCCGGTCATGGCACCGTGGTTTATCCTGG
>JAYVXQ010000473.1:0-3384 GCA_043785025.1 Acetobacteraceae bacterium | reverse complement strand
TTATCACCTCCAGCGCCGGCGCGATGGGGTTGATGCAGGTCATGCCCGGCACTTATGCCGAACTCCGCGCCCGTCACCGCCTCGGGCCGGACCCGTTCGAGCCGCATGACAATATCATGGCGGGCGTCGGATACATGCGTGAAATGTACGACATGTATGGCGCCCCCGGCTTCCTCGCGGCCTACAACGCCGGCCCGAATCGCCTGGACGATTATTTGTCCAACCAGCGCGGCCTGCCCGACGAGACACGCAAATACGTCGCCTCGATCGGCCCCTCGCTCCGCCAGGCCAGTCCGCGCGTGCACTCGCCCGCCGAGCAATTCGCCATGAACCAGGTCCCGCTGCATATCCCGGCGGGTCCTCGCTTTGGCTATGGTTCGGTGCAGGTTCCCGCGTTGCAGATGGCCGCCGCCGCGCCTGTCTATACCGCGCGCCCTGTCGCGGTCGCGTTCGCCGCTCCGGTGCAAACCCTCTATACGCCGCCGCCCGCCCCACCGCGCGCCGTGGCATGGGCTGAGCCACCCCGGCCCGTTTACACCACGGCGCCCGTCCAGCAAGCGCCGGTCGTCGCCTTCACGGCTCCCGCTCAGGCGGCGCCCGTTCTGGCGGCCCCCACGCCAAGGCCGGTCGCCGTCGCCCGCGTCGAGGAAGAGCGCGACGAGGAACCAGCCCGCCGTATGCGCGTGGCCCATACGCGCCATCCAACCAGCCAAAGCCGCCTGGCGCTGATCATGCCGCCCTCCCCACCGATGCAAAAAAGCGGCGGCGGTTTCCATTTGATATCCAGCGCCATGGCCGCCGAAAGCTTCACGGTTCGCCGCGGAACCCACGGCCACGCCGTGCCCGCCGTCGCCCGGGCCGACAAGGCACATGCCAAACCGGCGGTCTGGAAGCTGCACGCGACCGGTGCCGCGCCTTCCTGCGCGAAAGGCAAGTCCGGCTGCGGTCCCAACCGCCTCCGCTAATCGCCTCCCGCGCAAAAAAGGCCGGCTCCCCAGGGAGACCGGCCTTTTTTCTTGCTTGCGAGACCTCGGTCACAACCCGCTCCATACCACCGCGAACCGGTCGCCAAACCCTCTCTCGCGCGCGCTCACCGGTGCCGCGCCGCGCGCGATCCGGCGCAAATCCCGCCGCGCCAGCACGGCGGGCAACACCGCGGCACGCCACGCGCGCGGCACGCGCCGAACGCTCCCCGGTACCCAACTCAGGCCCTCCTCCGCGAGCCGGCGCAGCGCCCCGGCCACCGCCAGCCCATCAGGCGCCGCGATCGCGTCCTCGATCGTCACGCCATTGTCGCGCGTTACGTCTTCCGGCAGCCAGCACTGCCCGCGCGCCGCGGCCGCCCGGTTGCCGCGCAGCACCCGCGCCGCACCGCTCACCGCCCCGGACACCCGCGCCTTTTCGGGGTCTGGGCTGCCGAGCAACCGCGCCGCCGCGACCGCGATCCCACCCTCCCCGGCCATCAGCCATGCGCGCCACGCATCCATCGACCCGAACGCGGCCCCCATTCCCGGCGCGTGCGCCTCCATCTCCCAGGCATCGATGACCGGCGACAGGTCCGCGGCCGACAAACGCCCGTCCCGGATCAGCGCGGTCAGCGGAGTCGCGATGTCATGCCGCCGCGGCGCGCCTTCCACCACCTCGCGCCACCAATGCAGCCGGATCAACGCCAGATCCGGCTCCGACGTCATCGCGCAGGCCCGCGCCAGCTCATGCGCGAACGCATACAGCGTCAGCAACCCGTCCCGCACCGAAGGTGGCGCCAGCAACGCCGTCAAATACCGGTCGGGGTCATGCGTCCGCACCCGGCCGCCCATATCCTCATTCATCGCCCACTCCAGATCCATAACGCGTCAGCAAGAATCTCCCCCCGAGGTGGCGCCAATGACCCGATCGTGTCTGATTACTCCATCGCGCGAGGTTGACCGCGCGAGAGGCGGACCATACTTACCATCCGTCCAATACCGGCCACATCGGAGGATCCAATGGCTTTCGAACTGCCAACCCTGAACTATTCCAAAACAGCGCTGGCCAATCTCGGCATGTGCGAGGAAACTCTCGACCTGCATCACGGCAAGCATCATCAGGCCTATGTCACGGCGCTGAACGGCTTCGTCGCCAACGATACGTCGCTGGCCGGCAAATCGTTGGAGGAGATCGTCAAGGCGACCTACAACGACGCCGCCAAGGCCCCCGTGTTCAACAACGCGGGCCAACACTGGAACCATATTCTGTTCTGGCGGAGCATGAGCCCCACCGGCGGCAAGATCACCCCGAAGCTGCAGGCCAAAATCGACAGCGACCTCGGCGGCACCGAGAAATTCAAGGACGCGTTCAAAGCCGCCGGCGTGTCGCAGTTCGGCTCCGGTTGGGCCTGGCTCGTGCTCGGGTCCGACGGCAAGCTGAAGGTGACGAAAACTCCGAACGGCTCCAACCCGCTGGCGACGAACGAGGGTAAAGTGCTGCTGGCCTGCGACGTGTGGGAGCACAGCTATTATCTCGACTTCCGCAATCGCCGCCCGGATTATCTGACCAACTGGTTGGATAAATTGGCCAACTACGAATACGCCGAAGTGCAACTCTGACACTGGTCCCATCGCGGCGGTGTCGCGATGGGGTTTTTCAGCGATCGTGACTGACCGGGTTTCACCCCGGACCCCGCCCGACGACCCAGAGGACATTGGGCCTTCTGGACATCCGCCAAGGGCGATAGCCCTTGGATCCCGGGGGTTTTGCTCCGAGATTGAATGCGGGTAGACACAGGCGTTGATACGTCTTGGAAGGCCGATATTTAGTCTCGGATCAAATGGATAGATCCCAAAGGGCCTCCCCTTTGGCGGGAGGTCCCAATGGTCCCTGGGCAGGACGGCGCCCTCCTGGCGGGCCTCAGGCCAAAGCCCAGATCATCACCTTAAAATCCAAAGCCGGAACCTTTCCCGTCAAGCGACGTTTGAACCCCATCTGGACGGACCGCCAAACTACTCGACCGGCATCCGCCATGAATTGTTCAAAATAAAGGAGTTCCCGTGATGATCAAATCACTCGTGATGAGCGCGACCGCGCTCACTTTGCTGGTCCAACCGGTGGTGATGCATTCGTCCGCCGCGCAAACCTCGACGTCCACGACGACCACGCAATCGACCGTGCGTGACCCAATGCCGCCCGCGATCAACGATCGCACCGTCACCAGCACAACCAGTCGCAACGGCGTCGTGACGGATGAGAAAAGCAGCACGACATCGACGACCGTGGAGCCACCGGCCGACGTCACCACGACCCGCACACGGGAATCGACGACGGTCCGCTAAACCCGCCGTCACGCCGGCGCCGATCCGCAATATATTAGCTTTAAGTAACGAAATCCATTCGGGCCGCCCACGGCCA
>JAYVXQ010000472.1:0-10931 GCA_043785025.1 Acetobacteraceae bacterium | reverse complement strand
GTATCCGTTCGCGTTGGCTCACGGATACCGCGCTACTTCTTTGTTTTGGCGAGCATTTCCATCCGCCCAGGTTTGTCAACCTGATCGGATAATGCTCTAGAGTGGTTTGGCGCGCATCTTTATCCGACCACGTGTATCGGCGTGATCGGATGATACGCCAGAGTGTGATCGTTTGAGGTCGACTTCAACCTCAAACGTGAATCGCCCTCGTCAAAGCAAAATTCAGACCGTGATCGGGTCAACCTGAACCGATCACGGTCTACGGCACCATCGCCCCCTCGGCGTTCAGATACAGCGCGTAAATCGACGTGCTGGCGCACATGAACAGCCGGTCTTTCTTGCGTCCGCCGAAACACAGATTGGCGCAGCCCTCGGGTAAATGGATCTTGCCGATCAGGGCGCCATCGGAGGCGTAGCAGCGCACGCCGTCCTCCGACGGATCGCCCCAGCCCATCGAACACCAGACATTGCCGTCGACATCGCACCGCACCCCATCGGTCATGCCCGGCCGGAAATCGTCGGCGAACACGCGCCCATCGCGAAGCGTGTCCCCATCCACGGTGAAAACCCGGATATGCGCCGGCCCGCCGTGGGAAATGCCGCTATCGACGATGTAAAGCGAGCGCTCATCTGGGGAGAAACCGATCCCGTTGGGCCGTACGAAATCGCCGGCGACAACCCGCGCCTGTCCGCTGATGGGATCGAGCCGGTAGACATTGCACGGCAGCTCCGCCGTCGCGCGATGCCCCTCATACGGCCCATCGATGCCGTAGCCGGGATCGGTGAACCAGATCCCGCCATCGCGCGCGACCACGACATCGTTCGGCGCGTTTAACGGTTTGCCCGCGAACCGATCGATCAGCGTCGTGATGGTTCCGTTCAACTCGGTGCGGGTCACGCGCCGCGCATCATGCTCGCAGCAGATCATACGTCCCTCCCGGTCGCGGGTATTGCCGTTGGTATAGTTGGCGGGCGCGCGGAAGGTGGACAGATGCCCGTCTTCCTCCAGCCAGCGCATCATACGGTTGTTCGGAATGTCGCTGAAAATCAAATAGCCGCCGTCGCGAAACCACACCGGACCCTCAGCCCACCGGAAGCCGGTGGCGATACGCTCGATCGCGGCGTTGCCCTGGCGATAGCGGAAGCGCGGGTCGAGGGATTCGATCCGGGGATCGGGATAGCGGCTGTCCGGCAGTGGACCGAGCGGGAGCGTCATGAGCGTTTCCTGATTTTCATCAGCCTATCCGCGGCGTGCGGGAAATCCAAGCGTGGGACACGCGATCCCTGAATTTCTGTTGCAACGCACCATGATCTTATGCGACGGTTGAGAACCAGCTCGGACAGCGGCGTCTTGGGCCAATATGGAAACCGTCTGGAAGGCAGGTCTGGTTGCGAAAACCTGGCTGTCGCCGCGCGCGAAATTTGGTCGACGGCCCTTATAAGGACATCTGGCCATGCTCGAAAAACCGCTGATCAATGAATTCTCTCATGTGAAACCAAATGACACGCCGTGGAAGGTCGACGGTCTGCGCGACTTCTTCCTCTATCGCGATCTGGGAGTCGCCGCCGCCACCGGCGGGCGCGTCATCGCGCAGATGGTTAAGGCCAACACCGCGCCCGAAAAAGGCACTGGCTGGCATCAGCATGAGGCGGAGTTCCACATCGTCCTGATGCTGAAGGGATGGGCGAAGTTCATGTATGAGGGAACTGAGCACCTGGTCGAGGCCGGGGATTGCGTGCATCAACGGCCGGGCATCACGCATTTCCTGTTCGATTACTCCCAGGACATGGAATATCTGGAGGTCGTGGGTCCCGCCGATTTCACCAGCATCGACGTCGAAGGGCCTTGCGCGGTGCCGGCCCCCGCGCCCTGGAAATAAACCCGGCGGTCGAACGCGGCGCGGCGTCAGAATTCGATGTCGAGTTCCTCGATCTGTTCCGGCTCGCGCTGCGCGGCGGCCCACCATTCGCGCAAATCCGGCCAGGCGAGGACGTGCTTGCAATAGGCCTCGCACACCGGGTCCAGATGCACGTCATAGGTGCGAAAGCGCGTCGCGACCGGGGCATACATCGCGTCCGCGATCGTTGGCCGCGCGCCGAATAGCCAGGGGCCGTGCGATGCCTCCAGACATTCGCGCCAGATGTCGGTGATGCGGGAGATATCGGCTCGCACCGCCGACCAAAGCGTGAAATTTGGCCGGTACAGTCGTAAATTCATCGGCAGCGAGCCTCGCAGAGCCGCGAAACCGGAATGCATCTCGCCCGCGATCGAGCGGCATTGGGCGCGCGCCTTTGGATCCGTGGGCAGCATGCGGGCGTCGGGAAACGCCTCATTCAGATATTCGGCGATCGCCAGCGTGTCCCACACGACCACGTCCCCGTGCACCAGATAGGGGATGCGAATCGAGGATGATTGCAGCAGTAACTCCGCCCGGTTGGTGGGATCGTCCGGGGAAACCACTCGTTCCTCGAACTGGAGGCCCGACAGCCGGGCCAAAAGAAACCCCCGCAAGGACCAGGATGAGTAATTCTTGCTGCTGATGAAGAGTGTCGCACCTTTCATCGTGACAATACCTTCCGCCAATGCCATGCTGCGGTGCAATATAACAGACGATCGATGGCAATAGCGAGGGCTCATGTGGGTTCGAAGGACGATTGCAGGCGGAGGCGGGTGATATTTCCGACATGATGTATCAGATGTATCAGACCAAAGCCGACCTCATGCACCCGGTGCGGGAGGCCGCCCGCTTTGGCGCCGCCTGGGTTCGGGCCTGGGATGTTGGCGGTTTCGCCCCCCCGGCGTTGCGCGCGATGGGGGCGATAGGCGACCTGGTCGCGAACGCGCGGTTGACCCATACCAGACCCGATTTCGGGATTAAATCAGTTCGAATTGGTAATGACAACGTCGCCGTGGTCGAGGAAACCGCCGACGAAACACCGTTCGGGACCCTGCTGCGTTTCCGCAAGGAGACGTCGATCCCCCAGCCTCCCGTGCTGCTGGTGGCCCCCATGTCCGGGCATTTCGCCACGCTGCTGCGCGGCACCGTCCGCACGATGCTGCCGGATCACGATCTGTATATCACCGACTGGAAGAACGCCCGTGACATCCCGCTCAGCGCCGGCGTCTTCGGCTTCGACGCGTATGTCGAGCATTTGATCCGGTTTCAACGGGTCCTCGGACCAGGGGCGCACATGGTGGCGGTGTGCCAGCCAACCGTGGCGGCGCTGGCGGCGACCGCCGTGATGGCGGAGGCGCACGACCCCGCCCAACCGCGCAGCCTGACCCTGATGGCGGGCCCGCTGGATACACGGGTCAATCCGACCAAGGTAAACCAGCTCGCGCGGTCGAAACCCATTGAGTGGTTCGAGAAGGAACTGGTCGATAAGGTGCCCTGGCGCTTTCCTGGCGGTGGACGCCGGGTCTATCCCGGTTTCGTGCAATTGACCGCGTTCATGTCGATGAACCTGGAACGCCATATCAGCGCCCATATCGCGCAGTTTCGCGCGGGCGCGAGCGGGGAGCCTGATGCCTCCTCCGAGCACCGCGCATTCTATGACGAATATGCCGCCGTCATGGATCTGCCCGCCGAGTTCTTCCTCGAAACCGTGCAGCGCATCTTCCAGGAGGACCATCTGCCATTGGGTAAACTGACATTCAACGGCGCCCCGGTGTCGCCCGCCGCGATCCGCCGCACCGCGTTGCTGACGGTCGAGGGTGAGCGGGACGATATCTGCGCCGTGGGCCAGACCGTGGCCGCGCTGGATCTGTGCAGTGGGGTCCGGGTGGACATGAAGTCCAACCATTTGCAAAGCGGCGTCGGCCATTACGGGGTTTTCAGCGGCCGCCGCTGGGAACGCGAGGTTTATCCAAAGGTGCGCCAGGTCATTCAGACCCGAAGCTGAGATTTCGCGCCTTTTTTTTACTCTCCGCGGGATGAATTTACAAATATAACGACAATTGCGGATCCGCCCCGGAGTCACGGTCGAACCCACCCCCCCCATGAAATCGATGTTGCTGGGCGGCTTCATTCACGGTATGGCCACCACCAAGAGTTGTTGAAAGCCCAGGATGAGTGAAAGTCCAGGGATGGGGGAAAGGTCGATGCCGCGTCGCGCGCGTCCGTGCCCGCCCATATCATCGACCGCGCCGGTACCGTGCCAATATCACGGACCGGGAACGTTGTTTTCACACGGTTTTTCCGCCGCTCGGGCGATGAACAGTCTATCAAGCTCGAGGCTCCGCCGTCGCGCCCAGACGCCATGAAAGCGAACCCTATGTCATCGGCACCCCGGCGCGATGTCCCCGGACTGATTGTTACATGATCGCCGCGATGTGGCGATCGTCCTGGTTGTTGCTCGTTCTGGCCAATTTATTTTGGGCTGGCAACATTATCGTTGGACGGAGCATTCTGGGGCCGGTGCCCGCCGTTGCGCTGTCATTCTGGCGTTGGGCGCTCGCGTTCGCGTTCGCCTTCTGGTTCGCCTGGCCGCATCTGAAGCGCGACCGGAAAACGTTGCTGCGCCATTGGCCGCTTTTGCTGGTGCTGTCGGCGACCGGCATCGCATTCTTCAACACCGCCGCTTATATCGGCCTGAAGGACACGACCGCGCTGAATGTCCTGATCCTGCAATCATGCCTGCCGTTGATCGTGACCATGTGGGCTTTCATCCTGTTCCGCGAGCGGCCATCGGTGTTTCAGATCATCGCGGCGCTGTTGTCGCTGTGCGGCGTCGCGGCGGTGGCGTCGCACGGGTCGCTCGACGCCTTGTTGTCGTTGCGGTTTTACCGGCCGGATCTGTGGATCATGGCGGCGGCGGCGATTTACGGGATCTATGTCGTCATGCTGCGCCAGCGGCCGGATGTGCATCCGCTCAGTTTCCTGCAGGTCATGATGGGCCTGGGCGCGCTGATGGTCGCGCCATTCTATGTCTGGGAATTGCTGCGCGGGGTTCACATGACGGCGGCCGTGACCAATTACGCGGGCATCGCTTACATGGCGATCTTTCCGTCATTCATTTCGTACCTGTTCTTCAATCGCGGCGTCGCGCTGATCGGTGGCGCGCGCGCGGGCCAATCAACCCATCTGATGCCGTTATTCGGCAGCGTAATGGCCGTGCTGTTTCTGGGTGAAACATTCCATTTGTATCACCTGGTCGGCGCGGTTTTGATCGGCGCGGGACTGCTGCTGGCGCATTTCACCGCCCCGCCCGCCCGCTCGACCGGGACCGCGCCGTCAACCCTGTAGTTCGGGGATGACCCATAACGGTTTTTCGCCGCGCAGCACGCGCTGACAATTGTCATAGGCGTTGCGGAACCGCGAAAACTGCGTATCCCAGGTCGGGCCGGCGAAATGCGCCGTCAGTGTGACGTTCGGCAGCGCGAACAGCGGATTATCGGGCGGCGGCGGTTCCTGATCGAACACGTCCAACCCGGCCCCCGCGATCGTGCCGTTTCCCAATGCCTCGATCAACGCGGGTTCGTCTACCACCGGACCGCGGCAGGTGTTGATCAGAAACGCCGACGGCTTCATCATTTTCAGGCGGGCCGCGTTGATCATGTGTTTCGTTTCCGCCAGCAGCGGGACGTGCAACGAGACGATGTCGGATACTTTCAGGAGTTCCTCCAACAACGCGAAGCGCACGCCGATTTGTTCCGCGTGCTCCTCGCTCAGGCGCGTCACGTCGTAATAGACGACATGCATGCCCATTGCGCGCGCGATCTTCGCGGTCTTGCGCCCGATCGTGCCGAGGCCGACGATGCCAAGTGTCTTGCCGTACACTTCAAACAATTTGACGCCGCTGGCGTTGTTGCCGCGCCACCGGCCGCCCGCCACGTTCTCATGCTGCCACACCAGACGGCGGCTGACCGCCAGCATCAACAGGATCGCGTGCTCGGCCACGGCGGTGGAGTTCGCCCCGCCATTATTGCAGACGGGCACGCCGGCCTTGCGCGCCGCCGCGATATCGACGCGGTCGTAACCCGCTGACAGCAACTGCACCAATTTCAGTTTCGGCGCGCGCTGATAAAACGCGTCATCCATCGTGCCGTCGCCGAATCCGACGAGGCATGTGGCGTCGGCCAAAGCGGCCTCAAATTCCGGCGTGCCGTGTTTCGCGTAAACCGCCTCCAACGACGGCGGCAGCAAATCCCTGGCGATGCTGAGTTCGTTCAGAGGATTATCGGCGATGATGATCTTTGTCATGATTTTTGTTTCCTCCCCGTGCCGGCGATTATTCGGCCGCTTTGGCCTTGCGGGCGGGCCACTGGTCCAGCGGGATGCGCGGCAGTTCGAAACGATCGGTCACGCGCGAATACCAGCCGGCGCCGTGCATGCGCCCGATCAGATCGAGTTTTGGTGTGTCGATGTAACAACGATCCTTGTCCAGAACGCAGTCGTCACGCACGTAAACCGCGAGCACTTTCCCCAACACCACGGCGCGATCGATGCCGACATCGACAATCACCAGACGCTCGCACTCGAACGCGACCGGCGCCTCGGCGATCCGCGGCACTTTCACGCGGGTCGAGGGCGCGGTCGTCAGGCCGGCTTCTTTCAGCTCATCGACCTCGCGCGGGAAGTCGATCGCGGTGATGTTCATCTGCTCGCGCAACTCATAACTGCAGAGGTTGACGACGAATTCTCCGGTGCGGCGGATGTTGCCGCCGGTGTCCTTGACGTCGCCGGGACCGCGGCCGCCGATCCCGAAAGCGAGCACGGGCGGATTGCCGGACATCGCGTTGAAGAACGAGAACGGCGCGGCGTTCACCGTGCCATCGGTGTCGTGGGTGGTAACCCAGGCGATGGGGCGCGGGCCGATGGTGGCGACCAGTAACTTATAGACATTTTCGTTCGTGGCACTGGCGAAGTCGAATTGCATCGGAACAGCCTTTTCGTGGTCCGGCCAGGGTTACGCGTCAGGTCGGGCTCTGTCCAGACGACGGACCATTTGGTAGAGTCTTAGTTTGAAAAAGTAAGTCCGGCTCCGGCCCGCTCCCCCGCCCGGCCACCCACGATTATAATGACATGGGTGGCCGGGAGGGGGAGCCGGACTTCAAACAGAGACACTACGGACCATTTGCCCCTGGGCTGGAACGGCGTTACGCCTTCCGGCGCGGAAAATGGATCCCTGGTATGCGGCTGCTTTCAAAACTCCACGCGGTCAAAGATGTCTGGGCTGTTCAGGAACTGTATCACGCCAACGGCTGGACCGATGGATTGCCGATCGTTCCGCCGACACAAGACACGGTCTCGGCCTGTTTGGAATGGGCGATGCTGGAACCCGCGCAATTGATCGGCGTCGAGCCGGTGCGCAATGTCGCCATCACCGCCGAGAAACTCGCCATCAACGCCGTCATGGCGGGCTGCCTGCCGATGCATTTTCCCGCCGTGGCGGCGGCGATGACCGCGATGCTGCGGCCGGAATTTCTGTTGCACGGGGCCACCGCGTCCACCGGCGGCTGCGCCGTGCTGATTGTTCTGAACGGGCCGATCCGCCGGGAACTGGGTGCCACCGGGACGTTCAACACGCTTGGCAACAGCGACCGCGCGACGGCGGTGATCGGGCGCGCCATCCGCCTCGCGCTGATCAACATTCTGGAGGTGCGGCCGGGCGGCATCGATCGATCCACCCTTGGCCATCCCGGGAAATTCAGTTTCTGTTTCGCCGAGGATGAGGAGAACACGACCTGGAATCCGCTGTCCGTCGAACGCGGGGTGCCGCCGGATGTTTCGGCCGTCACGGTTCTGGCGGCGGGCGCGCCGCGCCAGATCATGAACGAATGGACAACGAAACCCGAGGAGATTCTGGAGACGTTCGCCGCCGAGATGCGCGCCAATATGCGGCATTATTCGATCTGGCCTGGCAATTATGTCCTGGTCGTGCCGCGCCAGTTGCGCGAGCATTTGCAGGATGCCGGCTGGACCAAGGCCGATGTGGCGCGTTTCATTCACGAGCGCGCCCGGATCCACCGGCGGGAATGGGCGGATGCGGGGAAGGGGGCGGTGGTACGCGATCGCGGCGACACGGTATACGCCGCGCTCGCCTCGCCCGATGATTTGCTGATCGTCGCGTCGGGCGGACCGGCGGGCGGCTTCGGCGCGATCATTCCGCCCTGGTTGGGCGATAAAAGCCGTGCCGTGACCGAACCGATCGGCGTCTGTCTGGACTGTGAACCCGATGTTACGACAGGAGATTGAATAATGGATCTGCATGTGCTCGATCCGACCAACGAAACGATCCCTCTTCTGGGCTGCCTCGCGCCGCGGTTGAGCGGGCTCGCGGGGAAAACCATTGGACTGATTTCGAATGGCAAGGAGGGCTCGAAAGGGTTCTTCGCGCATTTGGATCGGATCCTGCGCGCGGATCACCAGGTGGCGCATGTCGTGACGCGGGTGAAATCGAATTACAGCGCGCCCGCCGATCCCTGGATCGTGAACGAGATCGCGGGCTGGGACGCGGTCATTTCGGGGATCGGCGACTGAGGCAGTTGCTCATCGTGCAGTTTGCATGATGCCGTGACGGCCGAAGGTCTGGGGATCCCCGCGATGGGCGTGATGACGACGCGGTTCGTCAGTGCCGCCGAGCTGATGGCGCGGGTGTTGGGGATGCCGGGCTACGGGTTCGCGGTCATTCCGCATCCCGTCAGCAGTGCCACGGACGCCGCGTTGCGCGCGATGGCCGCGATCGCGGCCGGGGCGGCGCGGGAGCGATTGACCGGAACCGATTTCCCGCCGTGATTCACCGCTGATTAACCATTCGCGGGGATAGTGAGCGGCGGGGAAGGGCTTCGCGGTCGTCGCCGGTGAGGTGAAGACCCTGGCGACGCAGACCGCGCGGGCGCCGCGGGATATCGCGGATCAGATCGCCTCGATGCGTGATGCGACGGGTGCCGCCGCCGCCGCTTTGCGCGCGATCGGCGAGACGATCCAGCGGATGAACGAAATCGCGCTGGCGATCGCGGGCGCGGTTCAGCAGCAGGGCGAAGCGGCGCGGGATATCACGCAATCGGTGCGGAGTGCCGCCCGAGGGACGGCGGCGGTCAGTGGCAATATCGCGGTGGTGATTGAGGCGGTGACCGATACCGGTCAGCGGGCGCGCGCGGTGCTGGAGTCGGCTCCGTGCTGTCGGGTCAGGCGGTGGTGTTGAAAACGGAGGTTTCGGCGTTTCTGGAGGGGATGCGCGCGGCGTGACGGCGGGTTGGCTGGGGGACCTGGATTCGAACCAAGGATGCCCGGGTCAGAGCCGAGAGTTTTACCGCTAAACTATCCCCCATCAGGCAATCGTCAGCTACCACGCTCCCTCGCCACGGGCAAGGACATCAATCGACCATCACTCCGATCCGCGCTATCACCCTTCCAATCACGAAGGAAACGCCCCATGCGCATCGGCTTCAACCTGCCCATCAGCGGCCCCATGGCGACCGCCCATGACATGGCCCGCGTCGCCAAACTCGGCGAGGAATTGGGCTTTGCGTATCTGACCCTCACCGACCACATCGCGCTGCCGGACGTCGCCTCCCCTGGCTACCCGTATTCCGAGTCCGGCGAATTTTATTCCGCCGACCCCGGCCACCGGATGGAGCAGCTGACCGCCGCCGCCTGGATCGCCGCCAAGACCGATCAAATCCGCGTGGTGCTCGCCGTCATGGTCGTCCCGCACCGGCCCGCGATCGTCGCCGCCAAGATGTTGACCACGATCGACGTGCTGTCCGGCGGGCGGCTCGACATCGGCATCGGCGCGGGCTGGCAGAAAGTCGAGATCGACGCCGTCGCCGTGACACCCTTCGCCGAGCGCGGCGCCGTCACCGACGAGTATATCGACGCCTTCATCGCCGTCTGGACCCAGAAACACGTCAAATTCGATGGCAAATACACGAAAATCGACGGGCTGCTGGTCGATCCCAAACCGGAGCAAAAACCTTATCCGCCGATCTGGGTGGGCGGAGAAACCGGCCCCTCGATGCGCCGCGCCGCGCGTGTTGGGGACGTCTGGTACCCGATCGGCAGCAATCAGGCGCATATGCTGGACACGCTGCCACGGCTGACCGCCGGCATCGCCAAAATGCGCGACCTGACCGCCAAAGCCGGCCGCGATCCCGCCAAAATGGGCATCGCCTACCGCGTCAAACGCCACGGCCAGCCCGCGCCTTTGGCCACCGACGGGCAGCGCAAATTGTTCACCGGCTCGCTCGGCCATGTCATCGAGGACATCAAGGCCCTGCGCGACCTCGGCGTCACCGCCATGGATTTCGATTTCGAGGGGCGGGATGCCGATAAAGCCGTTGATGACATGAAAAAATTCCACAAAGAGGTGTTGGCGCGGATTTAATTCCGTGGCGTGATAGGGGCCATGGACACCGATCTCCCCTTCATCCCGCCTGACCGCCTGACCCCCGAAATCTGCCATACCTGGGCTCAGGATCTACAGATCCTCGGAAAACTGGCCGAGGCCGAGACGTTTTACCGGGCCGCGATCGATCTCGACCCGGACCGCCCGCGCTCATGGGCCAATCTCGGCCTGACGGTGCTGCGGGACGGACGGATCGAGGAGGCGATCCAATGCGAGCGCGAGGCGCTGCGCCTCGATCCGACGTATGTCGAGGCGCATAACAACCTCGGCATCGCCTTGCACACGATGGGCGCGCTGGCCGAGGCCGGAAA
Source organism: Acetobacteraceae bacterium (assembly GCA_043785025.1). Lineage (GTDB taxonomy): Bacteria > Pseudomonadota > Alphaproteobacteria > Acetobacterales > Acetobacteraceae > Rhodopila. Next base: position 270 of record JAYVXQ010000472.1, on the reverse strand, counting down.
CCATTTTCGCGGTGCCCTGCGGCTCGATCCCAATCACGCCAGCGCGACGCTGAACCTCGGCGTGGTGCGGCAAACCTTGGGCGACGTTCCCGGGGCGGAGGATCTGTACCGGCGGGCCCTGACGCTTGGCTGCGATGGGGCACGGGTGCACAACAACCTCGCTTTGGCGCTCGCCGAACTGGGCCGGCTGGCGGAGGCGGAACAGGCCTGCCGTGACTCGCTCGCGGATCAGCCCGGTTACCCCGAGGCCTCGGTCAATCTGGCGATGAT